>CAYVEI010000063.1:2791-14416 GCA_964450515.1 uncultured Terrimonas sp.
GGGATCGAAAGGCTTTACTACTATATCCGTAATACCCGCATCCTTTGCCTTTTCTGCAATTTCTGCGGCCAGGGTTGCGGTTAAAGCAATAATAGGTACGGCAACACCCGCTCTCCTTAATTGCTTGGTTGCTTCAAATCCATCCATTTCAGGCATATTCAGATCCATAATGATGATATGATGAACAGCAGCGTTAAACTTTTCAACCGCTTCCCTGCCGTTGCCTGCCAGTTCCACACCTGCACCAAAATCCTCCAAAATAGTTTTTGCTATCATGGCATTCAGCGCATTATCTTCTGCAAGCAGAATGGTATAATCCTGCAATGGTTTGTGTGTTGCTATGAGAGAACCGGCAGGTAATATTTTTTTGCGGTGCACCACAGGAAAGGATAAGGTAAACCAGAAAGCTGAGCCCCTACCCGGATTGCTGCTCAATTCCAGCGTTGTATGATGCAGGGCTAATATTTTTCTGCAAATGGCAAGCCCCAGCCCCGTTCCGCCATATTTTCGTGAAGTGGAGGAATCTGCCTGCGTAAATCTTTTAAAAATTATTTTCTGTTCATCCGGCGATATCCCGATACCTGAATCTTCAACGGTTACGGTAATTTTTACCTGGTGGGCATCCGCTTTTTCGGTGCGCAGCCGCAGCTTTACCCATCCTTCATCTGTAAATTTTATAGCATTATGCACGAGGTTGGTAATTACCTGGGTAATACGGGTAGGGTCGCCAGACACCAGTTCGGGTATACGATCATCCACTTCATATTCCAGCCTTAGCTTTTTACTGCCGGCAAAGCTTTGTTCACCTTTAATAATATGCTTTCCCATTTCCCGGAGGTTCATATCAATTTTCTCCAGTGGCATTTTATCCGCTTCCAGCTTGCTGTAATCAAGAATATCATTCACCAGCACCAGCAGGTTGTTGGCAGAAAATAAGATCACTCCTAATGTGTCTTTTTGGGATATTGAAGGCTTTCCTCTAAGCAAAATATGAACCAGCCCCACAATGGCATTCAGGGGCGTTCTTATTTCATGCGACATGGTAGAAAGGAATTCGGATTTCGCCGTTACGCCCAATTGCGCCTGCGCCGCAGAGTGGCTGAGGGTATACGCAAAGCGTGAAGAAAGAATAATAGCCTGCAAAAAAAGGAAAAGAATATACCCCGAACAAATCATGACTTTCAGAACAGGGGCCAGCTTAAAATAATGCAGGTTCAGGAAAAGAAACAATACAAAAGCGATACAGGCGCTTAAAAGCGCAAAGTCGGACCCATTACGTTTGTGTATATACGCTGTTATGAAAATATAAAAGGCATAGCCTAAGTAAAAAAACAAAACAATCAGATACAATGGCATAACGCTGCTGAACAAACGCACAGGCGCTACAAGAATTATTATGCTATACAGTGTGCTTACCCATAGCAGCGTTCTTACCAGCACTTTGTTTGCTTCTTCGGGATAGAGATAGCGGATATACTGAAAGAGCAAAGCGCAGGCCACCACCAGCGACAAATATTCTATTCGCAGCGCCAGGAACCAGTTCACTTCCGGAAAAACAGAAAATAATAAATAAGGGCCGGTTCCCAGAATGCGGTAGCTATATGCAAAGCAAAACAAAGCGAAGTATAAAATAGGCTTGTCATTTTGCGCAAACAGGTATAGTCCAAAAAAAAGAAAACCGCTCATGAGTATAAAGCCTGTTGTAATAGCGTCTAAGCCCCAGTCTGTTCTGTTTTGTTTTACGATTTTTGAGAGATTGCCCAGCACAATGGTTTTATGCGGGCCGCCTTTGGAATGCCAGAAATTAGCAACCTGCAGCAGCAGGCGCACGGTATCTGTATTGGGGGGAAGCACAACGATCCGTTCGGCCCAGAAGGGCCGGGCATTTTCTTTTGTTATGGCAGGCTTCCCGTTTTCAACCGCCATACTATCATTTATGTATAAACGATAGCTGCTGTACATATCGGGTATCCGCAATCCTGTTGGCGGAATGCCCCGCGAAAGAAGTATAGTAAGTTCGTATGTGGCGTATCCGGTGGAAGGCAGCATTTTTCCGTTAACCATTACCTGGTTCCACAGCGCGGGAAACCGGGCATACCCGCCCTGTTCCGGGGTATCCCCGGGAGTGAGCAACTGATTCCAGTAAAACTTCCACTCCCCGGTTAAAGAAATGTTTTCCGAACCTACGTCATCCCCGCGTAAATCAGCCACGCCATGCCGTACAGGTTGTTTATCGTGAACGTTGCCGGCAGACAGCACGAATAGCAGTACCCACAGCGCTACTATAGCGGCTAAAACAATTAACCAGGTTTTTTTCATAAAAATTGGACGGGTTACAGGGGCTGGAAAAAATATCCGGCGCCTGATATTGCTTGAAACTTAAAGATAAATATAATATTTGTAGTTTATTGTTTGTGGTTTAACCGGTATCAGCCGTCAGCCATACCCCATGCCTTAAACCTGATGTTTTCTTTCTCAAACTATTTCAGTAATTTCATTCTATTCATCAGGCTAACCTTTTTGTATGCTCATTAAAACCTTTGGAAGCGCTGTGTATGGGGTGGAGGCCCTTACCATTACGGTGGAAGTAAACGTTACCGACGGAAAATTTTTCTACCTGGTAGGGCTGCCCGACAATGCAGTAAAAGAAAGTGAGCAGCGCATTGAAAGCACTTTAAAAAACAGCGGGTATTATATGCCCCGCATTAAGGTTATTGTAAACCTTGCTCCCGCCGATATTAAAAAAACCGGTACGGCTTTCGACTTACCCATCGCGCTCGCTATCCTGGGCGCCAGCGAACAGCTACCCAATGCTGAGCGGCTCTCCGAATACGTTATTATGGGTGAGCTGAGCTTAGACGGCAATATTCAGCCTATCAAAGGTGCATTGCCCATTGCCATTACGGCAAGTAAAGAACAATTCAAAGGATTGATACTCCCCAAACAAAACTGCCGGGAAGCCGGCATGGTAAACAACCTGAACGTATATGGCGTGAGCCACATTAATGAAGTCATTGATTTCTTTAAGGATGGAAGCTCTCTTCAGCCCGTGGTAGTAGATACAAAGGAAGAATTTTACCAGTCGCAGTACAGCTTTGAGTTCGACTTTAGCGATGTAAAAGGCCAGGAAAACATTAAACGCGCATTGGAAATTACCGCTGCCGGTGGTCATAATGCCATATTAATAGGTCCGCCCGGCGCCGGAAAAACCATGCTGGCCAAGCGGCTGCCTTCCATTTTGCCTCCGCTTACCTTACAGGAAGCGTTAGAAACTACAAAGATCCATAGCGTGGCCGGAAAGCTTCCGGCTAATACTACTCTTATTTCGCGCCGGCCTTTCCGTTCTCCGCACCATACCATTAGTGATGCGGCGTTGGTAGGGGGTGGCGGAATACCGCAGCCGGGAGAAATATCATTGTCGCACAACGGCGTATTGTTTTTAGATGAATTGCCCGAATTTAAAAGAACAGTACTGGAAGTAATGCGTCAACCTATGGAAGAAAGAAAAGTAACCATTTCCAGGGCGAAAGTGGCGGTAGACTTTCCGGCAAGTTTCATGCTCATTGCTTCTATGAACCCGTGCCCCTGCGGCTTTTATAACCATCCCGAAAAGGAATGTTCCTGTCCTTCAGGCGCCGTTCAAAAATACCTCAATAAAATTTCCGGTCCGCTTTTAGACAGGATTGACCTTCATGTGGAAGTTACGCCTGTTCCTTTTTCAGCATTAGCCGCACAAAAAGGAGGTGAAGATTCCGCTACCATAAGACAAAGGGTTATTAAAGCAAGAGAAATACAGGCTGTGAGATATGCCGGTCATGCAGGCATCTATTGCAATGCGCAAATCAGCAGTAAAATGCTCAAAGCAATATGCGGTATAGATGCGGCGGGGCAAACGCTCTTAAAAACCGCGATGGACAGGCTTAATCTTTCGGCAAGAGCTTACGACCGCATACTGAAAGTTTCGCGAACCATCGCAGACCTTGCAGACAGTAGCCATATCAGAACAGAACATCTTGCAGAAGCCATACAATACAGAAGCCTCGACAGGGAAGGATGGGCAGGCTAACTTGCTTATATGATACTGTTCATGCGCTGCCGCATGTCGAGTAAAAGTTTGCGATACACTTTTTGCCCGTTGCCTTTCGGATTTTCAACGGTAGCCCCCGGAATAATAAGCTTATAAATGAAAGAGATGGTTTGCAACGCTGTTATTCTAACGATACGCATATCCATCCAAAAATTAGCATTTCTCACATAAAAGGCATCCCACTGGTACCGTTTGAAAATGCTTTCATAGGTTTTAGCCGGACCGCGGAATCCTTTAACCTGGGCCAAACCGGTGATACCGGGCTTTACAATATTCCGGAATTTATAATTATCAACTACCTCGGCAAAATTCTCGCAGTCACTGTGCATATGCGGACGTGGTCCCACGATAGTCATGTCACCCATTAAAACGTTAAAGAACTGTGGCAATTCATCAAGGTTAGAATTGCGTAAAAATTTTCCCAATCGGGTAATACGCGGATCATTCCGAATAGCCTGTTTGGAATCAGCCTCTTTATTCACCACCATCGTTCTGAACTTATAGCAATTGAACGAGCGGCCCAGAAAGCCTACCCGCTTTTGCACAAAAAATATGTTTCCTTTGGAGCTTATCCTGATCAAAATAGCAATTAAGGGCAATAACCAGCTCATTAACAGTATAATAACCAAAGCAGATAATATAAGATCAAAGGTTCGTTTAACAACAAGATATTTCTTTTTTTGCCGGATATAGGTCCGCAATGATTCCTGGTTCTTTAATTCGAGATTTCGGTCGTAGGATAATGGTTTAATACTTGATACAAACATTATGGTCTTCTTTTATAGGATTCCTCTTCATTCAGAGATAATATCTTGCTTCTATTATTTCCCGGAATACAAGAAATTTTTACAATAGGTACTTGTTACAGATAAAAAATTACGCCAAACTTCATGTTTATGCAATCTTTCACAAAAAATTTTCATTTAATGTGTTGGATGAACGGCTACAATGTTTTAGCTATCAGGTTTAGTTGACAGGTTGCTTTTGCATAACGTTGCTTTCAGGAAAAAATTTTGATAACAAATGATTTAGAAGAAAAAAAATTGCATTTAAGTGTTTTTACTTACTGTAGAATAATAGAAAATAAGCTTATATATAGTGAATAATGATCAAAACTGGTTTTTGGGGTTATGAATCACGGTAAACAGGTTTATCATCTTGAATATAAGGGAGGTTTGTATAAGCATTTGCCACATTGTTTTATTACCACATCGGTTTCATTTTAGAACTCTTTCATATATTTGATTTTATAAGCAACTATAATAATACTTTTAATAACCTGTTTCATGCAGCCAGATACTAAGCCAACTACAGATCAGAAAGAGAGTGAAATTGACCTGGGGGTTTTCTTAAACCTCGTGGGAAAATTATTTTCCTCAATAGCAATTGCTATCGGATCCTTCTTTTCCTTTTTATTTCAGCTTATCCTTTCGGTTTTCATATTTATTAAGCGAAAAATTGCGTGGTTAGTAGCAGGAGCACTGGCAGGTTTAAGCCTGGGCCTGTATTTCTATTTTAAAGAAGGCCCGGTATACTATTCAGATATGGTAGTAAGGTCGAGCCTTGGAAGTTCAAGGCAGGTATATAATGCGATAGACTATTTTAATTCATTAATTAGCGATGAGCGGATAAAAGAGCTCACTGATGTATTTGACATTACGGAAACAGACAGTAGGAAATTGATCCGGTTTGAAATATCACCTGTAGATGATGAACTTGAAACTGTTAAATTCTATAAAGACTTTATATCAGATTACAGCCGTAACAACCAGGTCAATGACACCCAAAGCGTAATGGGTATTAAATATGATGATTTCAGAAAGAACCTTACTGGTGTTAATTATCCGCTACAGCGCATAAGGGTGTATAGCCACAGTCCGGAGATATACCGGAGTATACAGGCAGGCTTAGTTAAAAATTTGGAGCAAAACAAGGACCTTATAGCGTTACAGGACAAATTCAGAAATGTATTAAAAGAAGAAGAAGCGCTGTTAAACCGCTCTTTAACAAGCTTAGATTCTTTGCGCATTGCTTATAATAAAAGCATTACCCGGGGAAACGCTAAAGGTGAAGGAGGAAATGTGGTACTGGGTAGCAACAATAAAAGTTTCAGCAATCCTGAAATTGAACTATACGATAAAGAAATGCAATTGAAAGATGCAATAACCGGTATACGAAATAAGCTTATTGAGCAGCAAAGCACTTTTCGCATTACTTCAGATATTAATAAGAGAGGTATAAAAGTGTCGGGCTATAACCAGGAATTTTTCAAATATGCATGGATGGGACTGCTTATCTCTTTTTTCCTGGTATTGCTCATTGAGTGTTACAGGTTCCTGGACAGGATGGATAAAAAGCAAAGCCGGAAACACGCTAAACCAGATCAATAAACAACTTTAAAAACATGCAGCATACGTTGTTCGTCATGCGGCGAAATGCTGTCAGCGGAAAGTTCATCCCCTCCAATTACATGGTAGTAATGGCCTTAGTTTGTAACCAATGTTCAAAAGATTATCTCAAATAGCGTTCCTGACCGGTGCAGCGCATGTATTTACCTTAGTTGCACTGAAATTCCTTTCAAAGAACACTTCAGCCGCTACCTTATCTTCCATTGGGGAAATTGATTCTATATTTCAACTGTTAATAAGCATACTCGGTTTCGGGCTGCAGCTTTCGGTGGTCAGGCATATTGCGATGGAGAAAAACTGGAAGCCATTTTATTACCAGGCGCAAAGCGCAAGAATCACATTAGGACTGTTAATGATGGCGATCGTTCTGTTTGCCCCCCTGTATCCTGCCTGCTGGCTTTTTATATTCGCTCCTGTTTTTGCATTGAGCGGCGATTATGCGCTGTATGGCAGAGGGCAGCCTGTTAAAGCCGCCATATGGGCATTTTGCAGAACTTTTATACCCGCTCTGTTGCTTATTATATTTGTCTTTATCAATAAAACCTATCTTTCCGCTGCTTACGTAAGCAGCACTGTAGTTATATTTGGGATCACCGGTTTTGCCATCTCACGTCAGCTTCAATGCAAATACCTGCTATCTCCGGTTTTTCCCGCACTAAAATTATATCTCCAAAATATGAGCCTGGGAATCGCCACGGTAGTAATGTATATACTGGGATTGGGGCTGATGTTCGTTGCGTCTTTTTTTTATAATGAACAGGTGCTGGCGGTGAGTTACCTCGGTTTAAAGTTATACGTTATTTTTAAAGGCATAATGCGGATCATCAACCAGTCGTTCGTAAAGGAAATGATACACGATGAAATGACGCTCAGGGCAGATGAACTTTCTATTCTTGTTGGCTCCGCTTTCCTGGGCGCTTCCCTTTTCTTTCCTAAAAGTATGATTACCATATTTTTCGGAATACAATACACCGCATTTACCGGTTTTATTATCCTGATCGGCTTATCTGCATTAGTAATGTGTGTTTTCATGAGCTTTCATACCCGTTCGCTCTTTAAGAAAAAAGATAAAATGTACGCCAGGTATGCATCGGTGGCAGCCATTGCAGCCATAATAGCTGTTATTGTACTGTCTTTTTTCCGGCAAACGCCCCTCCATATCGGGGTGGCTTTATTTACGGGTGAACTGATATTTGCCGCAGGGCTGGTTTACATTAATAAAGATGCGGCAATATTACTGAGGATAAAATTTCTGCTCATATCGCTTTTATGCCTGCTGCTTCCGCTGCTCATACGATACTTTATGGGTGATACCTTTGCCGGACTGTACACCGGGATGGCAGTACTGGGAGCATTGTATATTACCATCAATTACCGGAAATTATTCAACACAAATCTCAACTTCAAATAAGTTTGAAATACCCCGCTATTATATGGAACAAACTTTTTAGTATAGAAGGACTGGTTGTTCTTTATTTCTTTTTACTGCTGTTTTTTGGTAAAGCATTTACCAAATTCCAGGTTGCAGGTCCTCTTTATCTGCACGACCTGTATCTGGGCTTACTTACGCTTATTGCCATGAACAACAGGAAAAAAATAACCCTGCGTTTTAAACCTGTTCTTATTATAATTGTTCTGGCATTTATTTATCTTGTATTTAGTTTTGTTTATTACCAGCCCACAGGTGAAATGCTGACCATCACCTTCCGGCAATTCAACCTTATTGTATACCTTTTGTGCAGCTACCTGCTTTTTAATTTACTGGTAAAAAACAACAGTGCCGTCCGGAAGATCATTTCTCTTATCCTGTACCTTTCGGGAGCATCTGTTATACTTCAGATCGTTTTTATTGTATATGGGTATCTTTTTATAAACAATTTTTCCCTTTTCAGAGAGGGAGAATATAATTACTTTTCCCCGCTGATCATTTTTGGCATTATAACTTACGCTGCAGTAGCACTGGCTTATGAAGAAAAGGCTCCGGTCAGGTTCTTAAAATTCTTAGGCTGCCTGGTGTTGTCAACCATGCTGGGGCATTCTTCTGCTTTTTTAGCCATTTTTTGTATTGGGTTACTCTATTTTTTTATGCGTATAAAGCCCATGCAAAGACTCATAGCCGTTTGCATTATTCTTTTATCGCTTCTGGTTTTATTTCTTTTGCCTCAGTTCAGAGATGCCAATGCAGGCTGGCGGCTATTATACTGGGGACACGTACTGAAAGAATCAGTTGTAACAAAATATGCCGTGCTGGGCAGTGGCTTCGGTCAGCCCTTTATGAGCTATCGTTTTGCAGTATATATCAATGAAGCCATTCATTCCGCCATCATGATAGATGAATATTACCCGATGGCACGTTATCTTTCACCGCCCCACAATTCGTGGCTTTCCTTTGTTTTTCATATCGGGTTGCTGCCGGCCCTGTTGTTCCTGCTGCCATTGAAAAATATTGGGCTCACTATCATGCTTTCGCCTTTGCCTGCCAGCAGGAATAAATCATTTTTGCTGCTGGCTTTTGCCGGTTGCTTTGTTTGGGTGTCTTTTAATGTGATACTGGAACTTCCTCACTCTGCAACATATTTCTGGCTCATCTATTTTACAACGGCCTATGCTTTCAGATATAAACACCTGGATCGGATATAGGCCTTCTATTGAGCGCGCTTTGCTATTACGATCATCCCTTTTCCATATTGCGGAAAAACAGACTTGATTAAGTGAATACTATTCAGCAGAAAGGCTGCAATTTTCTTTTTTAACCGTGTAAATGCCGTATCCCCAACGCGGGTAAAATCAATTTTTTCCCATACTACAATATTGTCTGTTACATCAAATGAAAATTTTCCAAGCAGCGCTTTTATAGAATTGAAAGAAAAAATATAGTTGTGATCGGGATGTATGCTTTCTTTTCCCAGAAGGGTGTATATCCAGAAAAGATAATAATAGTTATTGGGAGTAGTAAATATTACGGTAGTTCCCGAATGGCAAAATCGTTTTACGGATTGGAGAAGAAGCCCGCAATTGTCAATATGCTCAATGATCTCCCCTAATACAATAACATCGAACTTTTCTTCGTAATGCCATGATTCCATATCTGCACAATAAATGTCTTTGTATCCTCTTTGCAGCATTTCGGCTACCCCTTTGCTGTCCACATCAACGCCAACAAGCGTTTTCGCAGTAGCGCCCAAAACATCGTGTAATAACCGCTTCGTGGCAATTCGTTCTTCCAGTAATTCACTATCTACACAACCTCCATGTAAAACAGTCTTTCCCGTAACATATACCCCGAGAAACCTGTCGCGGTCATTAATAATTTGCAGCCGGGGAAATTTACTCGAAAATTTCACGTTCATAACACTAAAATTTGATGATCACAATTTTTTCCAGGGGCATACGGGTGATCTTATAGGCATGCCGGGAGATAGGGGAGATAAACAGTAATATCTAAAAATATGCCAGGAGATAACTTATTTTTGCAGCATTTACAATAAGAATGAAAAAAATTCTATTTATCGTTCAACTGCCTCCTCCCATTCATGGTGCTTCGCTTGTTAACAGCTATGTTGTTAACAATCTGTTTATACAGGAAAAATTTTCGTGTAAGGTATTACGCCTGCAATTTGCAAACGCCGTAGCGGATATCGGTAAGTTTTCTGTGAGGAAAATATTGCTCATCCCTGTTTTCACGGCCAGGCTGATTTGGACCCTCTTCATTTTCCGTCCCACGCTTGTGTATTACAATTTTGCCCCGTCAGGCCCGGCATTTTACAGGGATGCATTATATGCTTTGATTATAAAAGCCTTTGGTATTAAGCTGGTTTTACATCTCCATGGGCGCGGCGTTGCGGAAAACAGCAGCAAACGGCAATGGAAAAGATGGCTATATAGGCAGGTATTCAAAAATACTTTTCCAATTTGCCTCGCCGAACGTTTATCTTCAGACTTCCGTAACGTGCATTTTGGAAAATATTATGTGCTTACCAATGCCGTACCCCTGCAGCTTAATCTGCCCCGGAAAAAAGCCCACGGCTACCCAACATTTATCTTTCTATCGAACCTCTATAAAAGTAAAGGCATATTAACTTTTCTGGAAAGCATGAAAATACTGAAGCAGCGCGGAATACGGTTTGATGCGCTTATAGTGGGCAACAACGGAGATTTTACCATTGAGGAAGCCAGGAGGTTTATAAACACAAACAACTTAGAAGCACATGTCAGCGTTATGGGCCCATTATACGACAGCAAAAAATTTGATGCGCTTTGCTCGGCAGATTATTTCGTGTTTCCCAGCGTTTACGTTAATGAAGCTTTTCCACTGACCATCCTGGAAGCAATGCAATGCGGGCTGGTTACTGTTTCTACGTTTACCGGCGCCATCCCCGACATCATTGAAGACGGCAGAAACGGGAAATTATGTGGCAGCACCGACCCGCAGGACTGGGCAAACCTCCTCGAAAACATTGTCAATGACCCGGAAAGCACAAAGCAGATGGGGGAAAAAGCACGCAAAGATTTTCATGAAAAGTACACTCCTGAAATTTTCGATAAGAATGTGCTTACTATTATCCAGGATATTTTAAACCAACACTAAAAATGTGCGGCATAGCAGGGTTTATTAATTTTAAGGATCCCGTTACCCTGGCTCGAATGGCTAACCGGGTACAACAGCACCGCGGGCCCGACAGCCAGGCCCACTGGCTGCATAATAATGTATGCTTTGCGCATCAAAGATTATCTATCATTGATCTTGACAAAAGGTCAGATCAGCCATTTCAAAAAGGTAATCTCACCATTATATTTAACGGTGAGATATATAATTATGAGGCGTTAAAAGAGCAAATCCGGCAATTGGATCCCTCAGTGGAATTTACAACCACTTCCGATACGGAAGTATTGCTTGAGCTTTACCGCATCAAAAAAGAGAAATGCCTTGACGATCTGAATGGAATGTTTGTTTTTGCCATTTTTGAAAGCGACAGCAACCGGCTCTTTATTGCCAGGGATCATTTTGGGATAAAACCCCTGTTTTATACACAAATCAATAACGGATTCGCATTTTCTTCTGAACTGAAAACATTACTGAAGCTACCCGGAGTAGATAAAACGCTTAATAAAAAAGCGCTGGTTGCAGCC
>CAYVEI010000063.1:14516-19535 GCA_964450515.1 uncultured Terrimonas sp.
TATGCCAAAAAGCTGGCAGCATTGCACCATTTCGATCATAATGAAATCCTGGTAGAGGCAGATATCGTTAACGATCTGAAAGAAATGGTGTATACGCTGGATGAGCCCATTGGCGACCCGGCTGCATTAAATACACATCTTATTTGTGCGGCAGCGAGGAAAAAAGGAGTAAAAGTTTTATTGTCGGGGATGGGAGCCGATGAAATTTTCTTTGGTTACCGCAGGCATAAAGCAATACTGCTGGCCGAAAGGTATAAAAAAATACCTGCTGTAATAAGAACCCTGATCACAAGATTGACGGGAGCCTTGCCTGTTAAGCAGGGTAAAAAAGGCATTCGTTTGTTCCGGTGGGCCAAGCGTTTTGTTTCTTTTGCAAATTTAAGCACTGAAGAAGCGTATATGAAAAGCTATTCTTATTATAGCGCAACCGAAATACAGCAACTGTTCAGGGAAGATATAACAGCGGAATATGACTGGCTGCGAAACCAGCACAAAAGCATCTTTAGCCAACTTTATAAAAATGACCTGGTTAACCAGGTTTGTCATACAGATATTCATATGTTTATGCAGGGCCTGAATCTTAGTTATACCGACAGGTCCTCTATGGCGGCTTCCGTTGAAGTAAGAGTGCCTTTTATAGATAAGGAAGTGATTGAACTGGCAATGAATATCCCCGGTAAGCTCAAGTACAAACACAAGCAAACCAAGTATATATTAAAGAAAGCAGCAGAAGATTATTTGCCCAAAGAAATCATATACCGTCCCAAGGCTTCTTTTGGCGCACCTATCCGCTCCTGGATAAGCGGCGAATTGCGGCCGCTGGTTGACGAATTACTCAGTGAGCATGCTGTAAATCAACGTGGGATCTTTAATTATCACTACATCAGGAAAATCATTGATGACGACAGAAAAGGAACAGAAGACAATGCGTACAAATTGTATATGCTTATCACGCTGGAGCTGTGGTTCAGGCAATATATAGATTAAAAAGATGTTAAATACTGCGGCATGGTTTCTGCGGGCTATTGCTGATAGCAGATCTCATTCATCTTTTAAAATAGTAATTGGTGAACATTCGCATTAATCACCATATCTCATTATATATTATTACACCGATCATCCTGGTCATGGGAACGGTGCTGCTGTCTTCCTGCTCTAAGGATAAAATTACTGATACTCCCTATGCTATACCAGGTTCTAACCTTTTATTAAATGCAGATTTTTCCGTTTGGGACAATGCCTATACATTGCCCAAAAACTGGCAAATGAGGCAGATCTATCAGAATACAGATGTGTTTACTCATTCTGCCAGCGGATTGAGCTTAAAAAGCAATTCACAAGGAGAACATATCTTATTTCAAACGATAAATGTGCAGCCGAATACTTTTTATAAAGCGAGCACAGTCATCAAATATGATATTAATAATTATAATGCGGGTGGGGTATATGTATTTAATACTGCCACTCGTATGCTCCTGGGAAAATATGAAAAAGCAGACAGTAAAGGCGAAGCATTATTTGAATTTCTTTTCAATAGCGGGCGTGCCAATAATGTAAGCATAGAAATTGGCTTCCCTGATGGCATGTCCGGTTCTTTCGACTGTGGCCCGGTTCAGGTGGTACAACAAAATTATGAACCGCATATAACTAAAACCGGTTTTTCGGATTACCTGAATCAAAAGGCGGCTCTATCCTTTAGCGCTGATCAACTGGATAGCAGTATTTCTTTATTATGCGACTATATAAACGGCGTTTTGCAATCTGTGATCAAAGGATACGATTTATTTGCAGGTGAATTACCCGAATTGCAAACACTGTTAATTAACCGCAATGAATATGTTTACCTGCCATATTACCTAAGTGTGCCCGACAGCGCTTCTGTTGCCTACTGTCAGCGTTCGTCGCTAAGCCTGCAGGAAATACTGACCAATGAATTCAATATTCCCACAAGAGCCATACACCTGCAGGATGGCGCACAAACCGGGTTTCACCAGTTTCTTGAATACTGGAATCCTTTTCAGGGAAAGTGGATAGTAATAGATCCTTATTTCTCTTTCAGGTACCGGAATGAAGATGGCATTTTTCTTTCCGGTGAAGAATTGCTAAACGAAACGGCCCCCTGGGATAAAATAGCTCCATTCGGACAGTATGCGTTCAGCACATTAATAGAAGAGCTACAGGAAATGTGGCACAACAAAGCCTACTTTGTAACCGGGGCATCTTACACGCTTTCCTATCCATTTCAATAAAGCCGGGTAAGTAAATCATAACTGACCTCTGGTTATATAAATGCAATACAATACATTTGTTCACCTGCAATATTGCTGATGACTGTTTAAAGTATAGTATAGCTTCAATGAAACAAGTGATTCAAAATTTTAAAACGGGTGAACTATATGTAGATGAAGTGCCTGCTCCTGCATTAAGCAGGGGCATGGTTTTAATAGAAAATAAATTTTCCTTAATCAGCGCCGGAACGGAAAGGAGCACCGTAAAAGTGGCCAAGGCTAACCTGCTTGGAAAGGCCAGGCAACGTCCGGACCTGGTAGCGCAGGTTATACAAAATGTGAGGAAAGAAGGCCTGAAGGCAACACTTGAAAAAGTACGCACCAAATTAGACACACTAAAAGCATTGGGCTATAGCACTTCCGGCAGGGTAATCGCCTCAATGGATACCAATCATTTTTTTAAGCCCGGAGACAGGGTAGCATGTGCGGGACAGGACTATGCATCCCATGCTGAAGTGATCTGTGTTCCTCAAAACCTGGTGGTTAAAATCCCGGACACCGTTCCATATGAAGAAGCAAGCTTTACTACCCTGGGAGCAATAGCCATGCAGGGCGTGCGGCAGGCCGATCCCAAACTTGGGGAAACGGTTTGTGTAATTGGGTTAGGTCTCCTGGGACAGATTACCTGCCAGTTGCTGAAAGCCAATGGGTGTAAAGTACTGGGCGTTGATATTTCCGGATCGCTTGTTCAGCTTGCCCGCGATCTGGGGGCCGACGATGCTGTTCAGCGCAGCGACGCCAACTTTATGGCTATGGCTAACCAGTTTACCAATGGCCACGGGTTCGACAGCGTAATTATCACCGCGGCAACGGCTTCCAACGACCCTATAGAATTATCTGCTGAAATTACGCGCAAAAAAGGAAAAGTGGTAGCCGTTGGCGCTATTAAGCTGGATGTGCCCAGGGATCCGCATTTCTATCGTAAAGAGCTTGATTTAAGGCTTTCCTGTTCGTATGGGCCAGGCCGTTATGATACGGAATATGAAGAAAAAGGCATTGATTACCCTTATGCCTATGTTAGGTGGACAGAGCAACGGAACATGGAAGCGTTTCTTCAATTGCTGGCGCAGGGTAGTATTAACATTAAGCCACTCATCACGCATACATTTGATATAACAGAAGCGGAAACGGCTTATGATATTGTAACAGGAAAAAGACAGGAACCGCATATTGGCATTCTGCTGCATTATCCCGGCAATGACAACAAGTTCATACATACAAAAATCATTCAGCATAACGGGGCAGCGCAGCAGCAAATTGAGGCGGGATTTATAGGTGCAGGAAGCTTCGCCCAAAGTTACCTCATCCCCAATGTAAAAAACTTTGGAGGAGGATTAAAAGTAGTAGTAACCTCAAAGGGTATTACAGCACAAAATGTAGCTCAGAAATTTTCTTTTGACAGCGCATCGTCAAACAGTAAGGACATAATTGGCAATAAGGAAATCAATACGGTTTTTATTGCCACACCGCATAATTCGCATGCTCCATATGTAATAGAAGCGCTGCAGGCAGGGAAAAATGTATTTGTTGAAAAGCCGCTTGCGATGAATGATGAAGAACTGGAAAATGTGAAAGCCTGTTATGAGCAACAGGGAGGGATACTAATGGTTGGATTCAACCGCAGGTTTTCACCGGTAGCAATAGCCTTGAAACAAAACTTTAAGGGCATTAATGAACCGCTGGTAATGAATTACAGGGTGAATGCCGGTTTTATTCCTAAGGATCACTGGACCCAGGATGAACGAACAGGCGGAGGAAGGATCATTGGCGAAGTATGTCACTTTATTGACCTGATGCAATATTTTACGGAAGCGCTGCCCCAAACCGTATTTGCCCAGTGCATCCATTCGGCTAATGAACTTAATAAGAATGACGATAATATTGTTATCAATATCCAGTTTACAGACGGCTCAGTTGGGAGCATTGTATATGTGGCTACCGGCGATAAAGCATTGCCAAAGGAAAGGCTGGAGATTTATGGCGGAGGAAAAATTGGCGTCATAAATGATTTCAGGGGAGGAGAGTGGTACAGCAATAATAAAATGACCAAATTAAAGACGGAGGGAAAAGGGCACAGGCAGGAAGTAGACGCATTCCTTAACGCGATAAAGGAAGGACACGGCTCACCCATTTCCTTTGAATCTATATATGCTACCACAAAAGCAACTTTCAAAATCATAGACAGTTTACATACCGGCTTGCCGCAGCAACTATAAATTTAATTTGTTTTTGTTTACCACCGATAACATATACAGGTATAGCATACTGGGTGTGGCATTGCTGCTGCCTTCCCCTTGGTATGGAGGAGTGCTGTTTTTTTTATCCATAGCAGGTCTTTGCTGGATCAAACAAAAAAATTACCGGCAATTGTCGGGGTTGTTCTATAAAAAACAGGTATTGCTGCCGGCTTTGCTCTACCTCTTCATCGTTGCGGGGTTCTTTTTCTCCGAAAACTCCAGGAGGGCTTTAAGCACCCTATCTACCATGCTGCCTTTTCTTTTGTTCCCTGTTTTTGCAGGCACTTCCCCTCTTATCAACAGGAAATTACTCCGGAAGGTTCATATCTCTTTCCTCATTTCCATAACGGTTACCCTGTTGTTCGCCGTGGTTTACAATATTATCAATATAACAGTAACAGGTATTAACAGTGTAATGCTGTTTGACGGGTATTATCATAAGCTGCACTCATTCGGACTAACAAATGTTTACTATAACTGGCATCCTACTTATG
>CAYVEI010000063.1:19635-22760 GCA_964450515.1 uncultured Terrimonas sp.
CTTTCAAAAAAATTTTAGCGGTATCGGTATTGCTCACCGGCATAGCCGTTTTATACATCAACCCTTTTAAAAACGCTAAAATAGATTCACTGAAAAATAAAGCAATTGTTATTACAGATGTTCAGTCGGAAAGAAATTTATTTACTATACGCCTGGCAAAATGGAGCGTGTACTACAACATCTTTACAACAGAACCTGTTTTTGGAACAACGCTGGGGGATATAGCAGACATAAGAAAGGAGAGCTATATTAAGAGAGGGTTCAATGACCTCGCGCTTCACAATTATAATGCGCACAATCAATACCTGGAAATTCTTGCCACGCTTGGCATAACAGGCTTGTTACTTTTTCTTATGCTGGTTTTTTCTCCTCTTATCAGGAACGGTACTTACCCTTTATACCTGCCGTTTCTTATTGTATGCCTGATCACATTTTGTACAGAATCGGTATTGCACCGGCAGCAGGGCATATTGTTTTTTATGTTTTTCTATTCCGTTTACACACATGCTAACCTGCGTGCTGAACCTTCTCCTTAATGTGTACAGCATTTATGCCGTACCGTATATAACAATACAGCAATACAACAGGAACACCGAACATTCAGCACCCCGGGTAATTAAGAAGAGGTAAACGCTTTTCCGGATAATTTATATTTAATAACAAGTTGTATAAATTTTAAATTGCCAACCAGGTATCTTTTAAACATTCTGCGTGGCTCCTGGTAAACCCGGAATAACCATTCAAGCCCCCAACGCTGCATCCATACCGGGGCTCTTTTAACATAACCCGCCACTACATCAAAACTACCGCCCACACCCATTATAAAATTCACGTTTTTCAATACGTCTCTGTTTTCATATAAAAAATTTTCCTTTATAGGAGATGTAATGGCCACAAACAGCATATTTGCACCGCTGCCGGCAATTTGCCCGGCAATAGCTGCTTCCTCCTCCTTTTTAAAATACCCGTTCCGGAAACCGGCAATAATTTCCGGGGAGTACCGGTGTGTATAATGGCTTATCATTTTTTCCAGGATTTCTTCCCTGGCCCCCAAAAAAAATACTTTATACTGATGCGCATAAGCCAGCTCTATTAAACGGCTCATCAGATCTATGCCGGCAACCCGTTCTTTTAAAGGCGTGCCCAGTAATTTAGAAGCCCACACTACAGCCTGTCCGTCGGCATTAATGATATCGGCGTTGATAACACTCTCTCTTAACTGCGCATTGGCGTGCATAGAAACGATCTTTCCCGCATTTACTACGGTATGATGAATATGTTCCTTTCGCTCTATGGCATGTTTTACTAACTCAAGGGTTTCGTTCATTGTAAGATTGTCAATTGGAGTACCCATCAGGTGAATCCTTTCTTTCATAGCAGGTATTTACGTACAAAATTATTAAAAACCGTAGTGAACTAATGAAACTGATTATATTGAAGGTATACAACTGGTATTACAAAATCCGTATTTTTTAATGAGCTGCTTTAAAATAACTGAATGCATAAAACATCCAGGCCTGTGCCCAGCGCATATAGGGAATCCGGGAGCTGAAATAACGTTTTTTCTGATAATAAAAATAGCCGTCTTTATCCTGCATATGTGCAATTGTCCACTGTAAAACCTTTTCCGCAAGCACACGGTGTTGCTCCAGTTGTTCTAATTTGGCAAGGGTAACCACCAATTGTGCGGGAGCATGTATATCTACGGGGTACAAACTGTTATGATAATATTTGGAGATACCTTCTTCGGTAAAAAAAGTATCTGTGTAATACCGGAGCCCCTTATCAATATTCGGACTAAATAAGGTATCTCCTGTATACTGCTGATAAGCGTGAATACATTCAAGGTTAAAGCCTGTATGAAAACTATCTATCCAGGCATGATAAGGCAAAGTGCCATAGCTCCAGGCGCCGTTTTCCTGCTGATGATCACAGCTAAACTGTACTGCCTTTTGTGCAGTTAGCTTTAACGCTTCGTTCTGTGTATAATAATATGCCCTGCTTAATAATTTTGCTCCTAACAGGGAAGCGTTAAAAACGGTTGTGTGATCAAGGGGGGAATAAGAAAAAGAAAAATTTCCTTTGTCATTGTATGTTCTGTTGAGGTCTTTCAAAACAAAGTTTGCGGCCGACAGCGCAGTATCGCGGTATTTTGTTTCACCGGTAATTTCAAAAGCATTGAATAAAGCATCCGCAACAAAAGAAGTGGCAACCACCGTTGGCGTACCAGCAGGCTGGAAAAACGCCCTTGCCTGCCAGTCGAAATAGTATCCCCAGCAGCTTCCCGAGTACCCTGTACATTGTAATTCAATAATTTTATTTGCCAGGAAATGAATTTTATTGCTGAGTTCAGTATTCGTTTCAGCCTTGTACAAGTTGCAGTAACCGGTAAGAAAAAGACCCAGTCCCTTAGCATTGTATTGTTTGCGAATGAAAACAAGCGGACGAAGATTTACCGGGTTGCGTTTAAATAACTGTATCCACGCCAGGCGGCAAAAACGGTTTTTACTAATAAACGGGAGGTGCTGAAATAACCTGCTTGTTAAACCATCGTAGGGATCCCACCCTTTGTATGCTTCCGCTTCGCAATATCCTTGCAATTGCTTAAAACTGTTTTCAAAAATCCTGTTCATAGTTCAGGGAGCTTATTCCAAATGTTTTAACCAAAAACAAATCCAATAGCAGAAACATCCGGAGATTGATATAACTTAATGACAAAGGACCATGCTCTTGTATCCCTATTCATCCATGCGCAAAATCCATTTCATAATCCCCTTTAATCCTTTCTATAGGCGGATTGAAATATCCGAATTTTAAATGAGGGAATTCTTCCCGGATGAGCAGCATCAGTTGCTTTACACCCAGGCATTCACCCGTTTCATGGGCGCCAATTTTGCCCATATACCAGTCGGGATCTATATTAAAATTACGCCACTGGATCATACACAGCCCCGTATCTTTTATCAGCTTCCTTAATGCTTCATACTCTTCTACACTGTCCGTCATACCGGGAAACACAAAGTAGTTGATAGACGTCCATCCGCCATAACTGCGCACTACCTTCAGACTTTCTACAATGTCTTCAAAAACATAATTATTGGGCCGGTAGTAGGGTTCATAAATGT
>CAYVEI010000064.1:0-22595 GCA_964450515.1 uncultured Terrimonas sp.
AATAGTGAGAAGAAAGATATGAAAGAAATGAGTGTTATTAGTAATTACTCACAAGCTGACAGCCGATAGCCGATACCTCACTGCTCATACCCCATCTTTGTTTTTGATACCCAAAAATATGCTGTTATCTTAGCTATCCGTATGGAGAAAAAGGTACCTACCATAAAGGAGATCGCAAAAAAGCTCAATATTTCGGTTTCAACCGTTTCACGGGCGTTGCATGATCATCCCAGCATAGGGCTGCGCACTAAAATGCAGGTGCAAAAGCTGGCAAAGGAAATCAATTATGAGCCCAACCAAACGGCTATCCAGTTCAAGCAGGGCAAAACCTTTACGCTTGGGCTTATTCTGCCCAACCTCCGTGAAGAATACTTTTCTTCCGCTATAAGCGGTGTAGAGGATATCGCTTTTAAAAGCAATTATAATGTGCTGATCGGGCAATCGCACGACCTGCTCGACAGGGAGCAGAAGATCGTGGAAACCATGCGTAAGCACCGGGTTGACGGGGTGCTGGTTTCTATTTCAAAACAAACCAACAGCATCGAACATTTTGAGCAGTTAGACAAGTACAATATACCTGTTGTTTTTTTTGACCGGGTACCCAATGTACCCAATATTCATTCGGTATGGTGCAGCTTGTATTACAGTACAGTTGAAGCCGTAGAGTTTTTGTTTGGCAGGGGGCATAAGCGGATAGGTTATATACAGGGGCCCTTATCCTTAAATATAAAAAACGAAAGGCTGGAGGGATATTACGAAGCGCATAAAAGAAACAAAACACCGGTTAATGAGTCATTGATCGTAACCACCGACCTTTCCAAAGAAAGTACGGAGCAGGCCATAGAAAAATTATTGTTGCTTAAAAACCGGCCAACAGCTATACTGGCGTTTAATGATAATGTTGCGCTGGATACAATTCAATACGCTAAAAAGAAAAAGCTGAAGATCAATAAAGATATCAGCGTGGTAAGCTACGCTAACTGGCCCATCATCAGTTACCTTGATTTCCCTCCTATAGCTTCTGTAGAACAATTTCCTTATGAACAGGGCAGCAGGGCAACAGAATTATTATTTAAGCTGCTCCATACCAAATCGCCGGAAGGCGCTTTGCCGTATGAAAATATTGTGCTGAAAAGCGAGCTGATCGTGCATTGATGCTGTATTCACACTATTTTTAGTATACCGGCAGACCCTGCTCATTATTATTTTTATGCCTTATTTTCATAACCTTTTCCCTTATAGTGTGTTTTGTGCTTTTAGGCATATTTAATAAATTAGAGATTAACGGAAAGTAAATAACTTTTTACTTCGGGATGGTTTTAAATTATTTGTAAATGCTGTGACATGAATAACTTCATTAAGTATCTTACAGTATCGGATGTAGAAGAAAATTGGGGCTTATATGTTAGAACGCTTGGCTATAGTTCAATTAAAGCGCACCAGCGATACCCGGCTACAGAAGGCCACCCCCAGTCGCATCTGTTCACCTGGAACAAAGGCCGCAGGCTGAACGGGTATTATTTGGTTTTTATTTCAAAGGGAGGAGGCATATTTGAAACAGAAACGACAGATTCCGACAAAGTCTGCGAGGGAACCGGTTTTTTTCTTTTCCCGGATATATGGCACCGGTACAAACCGGATAAAGATACCGGGTGGGACGAGTATTGGGTAGGTTTTGATGGATATTATGCGAGAAGGCTAATGAGCTCCGGTTTCTTTTCCCCGGAGCGTTGCGCTGTTCATATTGGCTTGAACCAGAGTGTGCTCAATATTTTTCACAAAATGATGGAAGCTGTGCAAAAAGCTAATGCGGGTTATCACCAGTTTATTTCAAGTATGGTTCTGCAATTATTATCTTTGACTTATTATGCATCTGCATTTGGAATTGAAGCCGATGCTGAAAACAGCTTATATATTTCAAAGGCTAAGTTCATCATGCAGGAGTCAATCGAAAGTGAATTAAATCTGCAGCAGCTCGCAGAGCGTTTAATGGTAAGCTACTCAAAATTCCGGAAGGACTTCAAAAATGTTACGGGCCTTTCCCCAAACCAATACCTGCTCGGGCTACGTATTCGTAAAGCCGGGGAATTATTGCAGTCAACATCATTAAGTATGAGTGAAGTGGCAGCGTTGGCAGGGTTTGATTCTGTTTATTATTTTTCCAAGTATTTTAAGAAAAGTACAGGCATATCGCCATCCTTATACAGAAAGAAATTAATTGTATAATACCATATCCCTGTCATAACCATTCACGGCAATTACATAAATCATGTTGTTTATTGGAATTATGCCATTCCTGCTTCATGTCAAAAAGTGTAAAAGAAATATCAAATCGTTCATTACAAACGCTTATTCTTTATAATAAATTTGGCCAAGAATGTATTGATACCTGTCCTGTACAAAAAAATTGTTGTTTTTGATATTTATCTCTCTGCCAGGGCCCATTTCAAATCTATTTAGATAAAAAAGCATCATCTGGTAAGTTTCGCTTTGAGCCCTCTGTAACCCTTATTGGCCGGGGATATGGAGAAGAAGAATAGCGGAGACCTGCCGGCAGGCATCGTATCGGTGCGGAAAAAGATATGATTTTTATTAAAAGACCCAATGATTAAATAAGGAACTATGAAAATTACAGAAGTTAAATTGTATACTATCAGCAGTGGAGATACGGGCGCCCGTGGCGCTACAGTGGGTGAATCTCAGTACTGGGGGGGCGGCTGGCAGGCCCAGACGCTGATAGCAAATCCTATGTCGGTTTACCCCCAATATTCTAAAACCCGTTCTTCATGGATGGGTCCGGGGCAAGATCCGTTTGTCATTGAGATAGAAACCGGTGAGGGCATAACGGGGCATTGCGTCAACTATGGTGGTGGAGAATTTGCCTGTTCGGTTATTAAGAATCATTTCAGACGGTTTTTGATCAATCAGGATCCCTTCAATATTGAAATGATATGGGACCAGATGAACCGTTCCACGCTTCCTTATGGGCTCGGCGGTATTACTAATATGGCCATTTCCGGAGTTGACCTGGCACTGTATGATTTAATTGCCAAGTTTCTGAATATCCCCGTTTACAAGCTGTTAGGCGGTAAAACGAAAGAATCAATACCCTGCTATGTAACCATTCACCCAGATTATGCGGCGCACTGGAAAGACCGGGGTTTTACAGGAGTAAAAATTGCGGCTCCCTGGGGGGTAGAAAGTGGGAGAGGGGGGATAAAGAAGATGGAAAAACTCATCTCAAAATTACGGTCGGATTTAGGCGATGATACGGAAATCATGATTGATTGTTACTTGTCGTGGGATGTGGAATTTGCTTCCCGTTTGGCTGAAAGGATACGGGACTATGATGTAAAATGGTTTGAAGACCCGCTTCAGAACGGGTGGGCCTCCGGGCAGAATGCTTATTTGCGCGAACGTATCGCGCCTGTTCAACTGGCAACGGGGAACCTTGAATATCACTATAAGGCATTTCATAATATTATATGCAACGGGGCTACTGATATTATCCAGCCTGAAATCCAGTGGGCGGGAGGGCTTACGGCCGTAAGGAGAATTGCCGCTATGGCAAAGCCTTACGATATGCAGGTGATCCCGCATGGAGCCTCTGTTTATAACTATCATTTTGTGATGTCTAATACCAACAGCGCTTATGCTGAGTTTCTGTCTACCGGAGAGGGTAAGGCGTTGCACCCGATATTTGATACCATTATCGGTGAACCCCTACCGGTAAACGGGCACATCATACTGGATGAAACCAAACCAGGCTTTGGTGTGGAACTGAACAGAGACAAGTTAATTCCTTACAATGGGTGATAGAAATACTCAATTGAATGTTGGAGTGATAGGTGCGGGATGGTGGGCTACCAGTGCGCACATCCCGGGAATAATTCAGCATGAGCGCGCTCATTTAAGAGCAGTGCAGAACCGTACAAAAATCAAGGCTGCACAGGTTGCCCGTGATTTTGGCGCAGACCTTGCCTTTGACGACTATCAGAAGCTGGTGCTGACCGGCAACGTGGATGCGGTGATCGTAAGTTCCACTCCCAATATGCACTTTGAGCATGCAAGGTTTGCGTTGGAACATGGCAAGCATGTGCTGATAGAAAAACCTATGACGTTTACCGTAGATGAGTCACAGGAACTTTGTAACCTGGCATTAAAAAATAAGCTGCAATTTTTGGTAAGCTGTCCCTGGCACTACACCCGTCATGGAATTGAAGCTCGCCGGCTTATCAGGAAAGGCGCCTTGGGAGATGTGAGGATGATTTCCATACTGATGACGAACCCCCTGTATGAATTACTGAAAGGGGTTAATACGTCTCCTACGCATGGAACGGATAATGTATATCTTGAACCTAATGCTGGCAGTTATAGTGATCCGTCAATCGCGGGCGGAGGCCAAATTTACTGCCAGGTTTCGCATGCGGGAGCTTATTTGAGCTTTCTTACAGGAGCGCAGCCGGAGGAAGTTTATGCCAGATTTGATTACGCGGATTCGAAAACCGATATCTATGATGCGCTCACCATTACTATGGACAATGGCGCATTAGTTACCCTGGCAAGTACGGGAGCTACGCCCGTAACTATCCGGAACTACGAAGTGCGGGTTTACGGCACAAAGGCTATCTTACTTTTGGAATTATGGAAGGGTAATATGGCGTATTATCCTTTTGAGGGAAAGCCTGAAGAATATCCTCCTTTGACCCCTGATGAAATTTATCCCGATAAATCGCCTGTTTTAAATTTTATTGATGTCTGTCTGGGCCTGGCTGCAAACGGATCACCCGGAGAACTTGGCATTGCCGCCATGAAAATAGTTGAAGCGGCCTGTCTTTCGGATAAGAGTGGGAAACCAGTAAAAATAAAAGATACATGAATCGTTTTAAAGACCAGATAGCAGTTATCACAGGAGGCGGAAACGGAATCGGATTCGCTATTGCTGAAAAATTAGCCGGTGAAGAAGCTAAAATATGGATACTTGACAGGGATGAAGCTTTATCGGAGAAAGCGGCTAAATCGCTTAGAGATAAGGGCTATAGTGCCAACTTTATTGCTGTTGACGTATCAAACGAATCGGAAGTAAAAGAGGCATTTAACAAAATTGAAAATAATGGAGGTTGCAGCGTTGTGGTAAATTCCGCGGGTATCGTTGGCCCCAATGGAATTAGAACTGAGGATGTGGAGTTGGCTGACTTTGAAAAAACATGCCAGGTGAATTTAACGGGATCATTTCTTATAATCAAGTATGCGCTTAAAGCGATGCTGCCCAAAAAATATGGCCGCATTCTCCTGCTGGCCTCTATTGCGGGCAAAGAAGGTAATGCCGGCATGTCGGCCTATTCCGCTTCAAAAGCAGGAGTAATTGGACTGGTGAAAGCATCGGGCAAAGAATATGCGGAATCAGGCGTAACGATAAATGCTATAGCACCCGCAACCATTATGACGCCGATGGTTGAAAAAATGGAGCCGCAGCAGATAAAATATATGACAGATAAAATACCCATGAAGCGTTGCGGGCAATTAGAAGAAATCGCCAACTTGGCTGCCTGGATTGTTTCTGCCGAAGCCAGCTTTAATACGGGATTTACTTTTGATATGACCGGCGGCCGGGCGGTGTATTGAGGAGGCATTTCAAATTCGCATCATTTCCGGTGGTGGGCGATGGGACTTGCCTACCGTTGGTGTCTCACCAATCGGCGATAATTTGAAATTGTATTCGCCGTGTAATGATCTACCTAACTTAAAAATAAATGGCTACTAAAACAATTAAAGGTATAACCTGGAACCACAGCAGGGCATTCCCGCCTTTGGTTGCTGTTTCTCAACGATATGAAGAACTGCATCCGGATGTGCGGATTCATTGGGACAAACGTACACTTGACGAATTTGGTCATAAACCTATTGACCAGCTTATCCATGATTTTGACCTGATTGTAATAGACCATCCCTGGGCCGGATTTTGCTTTAGCCGGAATCTTGTTTGTGATCAAAAAACGCTTCTTACTACTGAGCAATGGAATGAACTGGATCAAAATTGTGTAGGGTTATCCTTTAAGAGTTATGTTTTTGATGATCAGCTTTTGGCTGTTCCTATTGATGTGGCTACCCCTGTTCCCAGTTGGAGGCCTGATCTGATAGATAAAAATGAACTTGAATTACCACGCACCTGGGAAGAACTGATTGCACTGGCAGACAAGAAGTTTGTCGTTATGCCGGGTTTTGGCGCCGACCTGTTTTTAAATTGGCTGATGCTACTGCATGCGCTGGATACCCGTCCGTTTGAAAATGAAGAAACGATTGCGGATAAAGAAAAAGCGATAGCGGCCGCGCTGTTACTGAAACGCCTGGCAGAGCCGATGCCAAAGGAAATAACAGATTGGAATCCGATTATGATTGCAGAATTGATGACCAGGCAGGACAGGTTTGCTTACTGTCCGTTTGCTTATAGTTACGGCAATTATTCCAGACCTTCTTTTGTGAGCAAACCGCTGCAATATGGCAATTTGGTTCAACTCAATGGTAAGCCGTTAAGAAGTATTCTGGGGGGCACCGGTATTGCTATTTCTTCAGGATGTAAAGAAATGGAACTGGCATCCGATTTTTCATTGTACTGTGCGGGTGCAGCAGAACAATCCCAAATATATACTTACGCAGGTGGACAACCCGTACGCAAAGAAGCGTGGCAGAGTGAAGTGTTAACTTCTTTTACCGGCGGATTTTTCCGGGATAGTTACGCGTCGCACGAAAACGCGTTGGTACGTCCCCGTTATGATGGGTATGTACCATTACAGGAAAAAGCAGGTGTTCCGCTCCAGCAATTTATTTTGGGAGAGATATCCAATGACAGGTTGTGGGAAACGCTTGAAGGTTGTTATCGGGAAAGCAGGATGTTGAAAATTTGATTATTTATTTCATATTGTAAGGCATGACAAAGAACCAAACTATGAATGAGGATAAAAACAAGTACTCCTGTGCCGATTTCACTTTTCCGCTGCTCCCGCATACTAAGGCGCTTCAGTTAATAAGGTTATTAGGCTTTGATGCGGTTGATCTGGGTATTTTCGAAGGCCGGTCGCACCACTCCCCCAGTCATATTGCAAAGGACACTGTTAAAGAAGGAAAGCGGCTTGCAAACGAACTAAGCACTATTGGTCTACAGGCATCGGATGTGTTTTTACAAACAGGGGAGGAGCCTCCGGTTGCCGCGGCAAATAATCCGGATGAGTCCGTTCGTGCAAACAACCGCGAGTTGTTTTTGAAAACACTTGATTTCGCGTGTGTCCTTGAATGCCGCCATATTACAGGATTGCCTGGAGTAACACACGAAGGAACGAGCTTAGCGGATGATTGGAAACGCTCCTGTGAAGAAACACACTGGCGTGTTGAAACCGCCAAAGCTAAAAACGTTGTGTATTCCATCGAGCCGCATGTGGGCTCCATTTTACCCGATGCGGCTACAACTTTACAATTTATCAATGATTGTCCGGGCATAACCCTAACGCTTGATTACGGACATTTTATTTATCAGGGCCACAGCAACGCATCTGTTCATCCATTAATACCGCATGCTGCTCACTTTCACGCCAGAGCCGGTGCAAAAGGAAAGCTTCAAACAATAGTTAAGGAGAATGAAATAGATTTTAAAACGATTATGTCCCGGTTTAAGCAGACAGGATATTCGGGTTATACCTCCATGGAATACGTTTATGTTGATTGGGAGGGATGTAACAGAACGGATAATGTTTCTGAAACAGTTCTTCTTCAAGCGTTACTCCATCAAATAAATATGGGTTATTGAGCAGGCCTGTATGTTCATGGCCCGATCACTACTGCTTTCCGCCCGCATATGTGCCCTTGCGAAAGGTGGAATAAGAACGTATTCTTACTTTTAAATTTATGCATTTTATTCTCCTAGTCTACCTGAAAGCCTCATGTTTGGGGTCACCACCGGATCGCAGGTAACTGATCAAACTGCTCAACTCATCTGCATTGAGTGAATTGATTAGTCCGGGTGGCATTTGCGAAACAGGTACCGGTTCGATAGATGCTACCTCAGAAGAGGAAACAATATCCGGCGCCCGGTTAGGCTCCCTGCTGTATACCTTGATAAAAGCTTCATCTTTTACCACCAGTCCTTCCAGGCTACGACCACTGTTAAGTGTAACGCGGGAACTTCCATACAGATCAGAAATGGTTTCACTGGGATGAATGATATCTTCCAGTATTTTTTGAACCGAAAAACGATTCCCCACAGCGCCCAGGTCAGGTCCGATGTTACCTCCCATACCGTCGAAACGATGGCATGACGCACAACCTATGGCAAAGAAAGCATTACGTCCCTGCTCGAAACTTTTTGCTCCGGAAGGTTTATTGACCGCCTGCAAGGCATTGTCCACTGTCCAGTTTTTTCCGGGGCCTTTCACCGGTTTTATTTCAAAGGGAGGCGCTTTTGCAACAGGCTTTGAAATAAGATCACCCAGCGCAACACGGTGTTCATCCGGAACGCCAAGCAATGCTTCATTCCGCATGCGTTCCAGGAATCCCCAATAGCTTTCACCACCCATGGCACCGGCTGCTTCATTGATCATGCTGAAATAGTTTTTTCGCTGATCAATCGTCCACCCTTCTGCTAAATCTCTCAGCATAAACAGGTATTCCAGTTTATTCACCGGTGGCGGATCATCCAGCATACGTTGAATAGTACCGCCATAGCTGTTATTCCGCTTAATGACCGTACCCCAGTCGGGAACAGGCGGGGTTTTGCTGCTGCGTATCAAATCCAGCGCTGTTGCAATTACACGGGTTTCTTTCAGATAGATCAAAGCCCGTACTAATTCTACATTCACCCGTTCATCTTTATCGGGTAAAAACTTCATCAACCGGTCAGCGATCTTCTGACCTGCTGCCTGGTCCGGTTTTCCCAGTCGCATAAAACTAAGTGATAATGCACGCAGATAACCCAGCTTTTTCAAATTATCCAGGGTAACGAAGTCTAATTTTTCCAGGAGGGTTAAAGCATCATTCAGGTAGGTTGAATCTCCTGCGCGTGCCAGTGCAACTGTGCTGGTAATAACAGCCTGGGGGCGTGTTTCTGCTTTTGCACGTGCTATCCAGCCCGATATGGGTTGAAATTCAATGGCTACACGTGCGGCACTCCTGATAAACTGGTCTTCATCTGCAAGATAGGGCCAGGCTGCAGCAACCGCCCCGGCATCACGGCGTCCGTGAAAAGCTTCCAGGCGATGCCTGATTTTCCGGGACGCAAGTCCTTCCTGTTCTTCCATGTATTGTACCGGTTCCGTAGACGCTTCACCGGTATAGGTTACACGGTATAATTTAGTGTCGTTACTCCACCCGCCTGTGATAAAATACATCGCTCCATCTTTTCCGATCACGGCATCAGCAACAGCTAAAGGGTGACCCGATAAAAATTCTTCTGCGGTAGCAGCATAACTTGCTCCTTTCGGTTTCAGATGAAAAGCATAAATAGTGCCGTAGGTCCAGTCTAAAGCAAACAATGCTTTCTGATATTTTTCCGGGAACCGGGCCCCCGTTCCAAACAATACCCCGGTGGGAGAGGCTGGTCCTACATCCAGTACCGGAGGATGGCTGTCTTCATAGAAATCCTTCCATTTTCCGCTTCCGCTGCGCCAACCGTAATCACTGCCACTCACCACATGCAAAATCCTGGTAGGACGGTACCAGGGCATTCCGATATCCCATTCCATATCCGAGTCAAAAGTAAATAGCTCTCCATTGGGATGAATAGCTACATCGTACTGGTTACGATATCCTACGCTCAGGATATCCCAGTTACGTGCATCGCCGTCTATTCGGGCAATATATCCACCGGGAGCTAAAATGCCCCTGGCATGACCTCTGGCATCCCATTGACGGGTCAGCAAAATATCTTCTCTCCAGTTGAGCACACGACTGGTATATTTTTCCGGTAGCGGCGTATGATTCCCATTGACTACATAAAGACCGCTGCCATCAGGTATTGGCACCAAAGCATGGTTGCCGTGGTCGCTGGAAACCTGAGGCCCTCCCAGAAACTTCATTTCATCTAAGATGCCATCTTTTTGGCTGGCCGACATACGAAACAACCCACTTCCATATACATTAGCGTATAAACTTTTTTTAAACCAGGTCAGTCCCTGCGCGCCTGTAGCAGGCAGCACCATTTTGGTAACCTGCACTTTGGGTTTCCCATCATCATTTGTCTGTACATCAATCCGGTACATTCCCTGGTGGTATTCATCAGAGGCAACCATACTGCCCTGCTCATCCATGGCCAGGCTAACCCAGGTCCCCTGCGACTTCCGGGGAACTTCATATAATAATTCTGCTTTAAAGCCCGGTAGTGTACGGAGCTCACCGGATGGCACTTCTTTGGACTTATCCAAAGCAGGCTCCCGGGTTGAATTATCGTTCTGCGCCTGTTCCTTATTTTGACTGCAGCTAAAAAGAAAGACCAGAAGAAGTATTGTTAGTGTTACAGCATACCATTCGTTTTTTCTAAAGACAGAAAAAAAAGTTTTTGCACTTGCGTATATCATATCACCTATTGATTTTTTGTTTATGCTAATGTTGTTGAATGTTGAACCTGCCTGTAAATATAATATTGCGTTAATCAATGTACTTTGTCTTCGGACAAAGGGTTTAAATCTCTAAACCAGGCATCCCTGAATTCCACTTTCATGGGCGGACCCTGATGCAATTGAAATCCAAACAATCCTTTTTTAACCCGGTTTTTGGCATTGTCCTCCACCATTGATACCATTTGTCCGTTTAATTTTTGAACAATCAGTGTGCCTTTTACGATCAATTCATATTCATTCCATGTGTTGTCTTTTACATAATCTTTAATCGTTTGATCACCGGTGAAAATGGGGAAAGAATGCAAACTGTCCATTTCTGAAATACGAACCATCCGTCCCCGTTCGGCCAAAATCTTACGATGTCTGTTTATAAAATTTTCATACACTATCCCGGTATAGGTATGTTGTCCGTCAATATCCGCCTGGTAACCCAGCAGATCATCATAACCTTCGGGCCCCTGTTCACAGCGGTAATAAATACCACTGTTTCCATTGGAAGAAATACGAAAGGAGATGTTCAGGATGAAATCTTCTACTTCCCGGTTCCAGATCAGAAAAGCGCTTCGTTTGATCGGATTGGTTTCGGTAGTTTCGCCTGTTAGTATACCATTTCCCCAGCGCCAGTGGTCTGGCGACCCCTTCCACTGGTTTTGATATGCTTCGCTGAAAATGTATTCGGCGCCAATAGCTGATGAATCATTATCCTTCTGGTTACAGGCACCGATTAAGATAAGAAGAACGATAGATATAAGTAAAGAATGTTTCATTTTAATCTGTCTTTTCTGCTTTATTTTAAAAATTCCTTTTTATGAAATAGTGGCAGGAAATTTTATTTAAAGTATTTTATCAAAAAAAATACCTCCTAACGCAGCATTAGGCCCGCGAACATGGTTGATTCGTATCCGTACCGGGCGATCAACGCTAAAGCGGATCAGTTTACCAGTCTCTATATAATCGGCTACTTGAACCGGCGCAAGCAATTCAAGCGTTTCTGCATCGAAAATTTCAAAGGCGCACCTTCTGCCTTTTGAGTCGGGGTCAATAAAATACAAACTGATATTGTAAGCAACGTTTTTTTTACTGTAAATGTCAATAGGAAAGGTTTGCAATGTAGGGATAGGATCACGGGTTATAAAAGCCCGTTGTAACGCATGGGGCTCTGATGAGGTACCAGGTTGCGTATCCCAAACCTCATAACCAGCCCTTGTGATAACAACTGAGTCTATATAATCCGGTTTTTTGAAATCATGTTTTGATTTATTCAAACCGGGCTTCAGCCATCCATCACCTTTCCATTTACGCATATGGTCGCTGGCACTGAGTGTTTGCGTTTCGAAAGACTTAATAGCGTAGTATATGGGAAACTGTTTACTTTTCACTTCCGGAATACTTTTTCCATATTCTATCCTGATAGTGTGTTTACCAGGTTTCAAGTTTTTCAGAGAAACGAAATATTCGCTCTCGTCAGCATATTGTATATTCCTGCCATTAAGCATGAGCCTTTTAATTTTTTTACCGGCTTTTGGTATATCCACCTCTCTTGCTTCTGTTCCGGGTGGAACTATTATTTCAAAGCTTCCCTTAAGAGAATTAATTGAAAGGCTGATTATGCCATAAGGTGTCGGAACATCACCCGATATTTGTGTTAAATCCTTTGTTGCATATGGTGCAACGCGGAACTTTTTGAAGCCCGGTTCGAGGCTTTTTACACCAAGTATTTCTTCTGATATCCATCGTACCACCCCGGCGCCCCACGGATGCGCTAGACTCGTATACCCGCATTGATTATTAACAGGAGCGCTGTTGGGCTTTAACACATCATTCCAGGAAGGTCTGAAAACCTCAAAAAAGGTTGTGCCGCCATAATTAATTTGCCCTCCCCATTGGTCTTTCACCGTTGTTATCGCTTCCGTTAATTTTCCTGAAAGGGCCATTGCCTGTATAATGAAATATTGGTTAAAGGGAGAATAAGACAATCGCTGGTTGCGATCCCTGAAACGATCATTTAGTATATTAAAAATATTGGTAGAGAGGTGTAGCCCGGCATTAACAGCTTCTGCAAGAGCATGTAAACCCAGCTTTTCCAGGCTTATTGTATCTTCTTCAAATTGTTTTTGCTTTTCCTGTGCATATCCTTCAAACTGCAATGCCAAATCATGATCTCCTGTTGAACGAACAGCCGATGCAAATTTTTTCCAGGCATTGATACAGAGCCATCGGTATGCTTGTTTTGATTCCTCAGTATCAGGATGTTCAAACCCGGCTCCGAGACGCTCATCCCAGCCCATAAATGCCAATCGGGGAAGATCGTTAAAATGCTCAAAAGCGTGCTGTAACTTTCGCCGGGCATTACTGGTCTGAGATCTGAAAAAGATGCTATCCCCTGTATATTGATAGTAATCAACCAGGCCTAATACCCAATAAATGGGGTAAGAAGCGATGCTGTTATCCTGCAAAGAAGTAAACAAAATATTCTTACGCACAAAATCAAAATTCCCGAAGGCAACCAGGGATGCTGCCTGCGAAGGATACGCATCTCCTGTCCATGAGTGACGGTCGCTTCGCTCCATAAGGATCGCACCGAAATAATCCTGCAGTAAATTCAACTTTACAGTATATGCGCCGGTATACCAGATACGGTTAAGCATTGTATCATTACAATAAAACCTACCCAAATAATTTGTAGGTTTTATCTGGCAAACCAGTTTGAAATTTTTCAGTTGCCAGGTCTTTTCAAAACTGTTAATATGTAACCAGGCAAAGCGAACGCCTTCATATAAAAGGTTATTAAGTTCAAGTCGGTAAGTATTGCCGTATCGTACAGGCGTAAGCGTTTTTACAGGGTGTTGAGAGCCTTCGTTAAATATAGCCGGTTCAGTGAATTCACTAATGCTTACGGCTACATCTCCGGATAAATCGTCCGATTCAAATTCTATCCAGCCGGCGCTTACCACACCAAAATCGAAGAAAACATCTCCCTTGCCACGCACGGTTATAGTAGTTCCTTCTATTGTAAACGCTGCGGAAGGAATAGCCTGTTGTTGCACGGGAAACAACTCGTATATCTGTAAGCTATCGTCTGCATGTGTTTGAGACCACCGGTAGTCAACCAAAGGATCGGGTGAGTTTTGATGAACCGGCTGCTGAAAGCTGCCGCCATTCAGTTTTTGATAGGGTTCAATAACCTGGGCACTAACAGTTGGCAGATACACCATACTGATCAGATATACTAAATTTACCTGTGCCGCTATAGAGAGCTTACCTGATAATTTCAATATCATTGTTCTCGTTTTTAAGAAATATATTTTCATTAACTATTCTCACAACCGTACCTTTTTCTAACAGCCCGGTAATTGTAAGCGCTCCTTCTTTTCCTGATCTCATTCTTTTTCCGGCGTTTCCTGTATATACACTAAAATTTGAAAATGGAGGCAAACCATTAAGTATTATATGGTATGTACCCGTATCCTCCAATTCAAAAACAATATTTGCCTCATCCCATTGTGTTACATTAATTGACAGTGCGTTATTACCGTTTCGTTGTATAAACAGAAAAATGGTGTCTTGCATGCCTGGAAAAAAGGTCAGTCCATCGCTCATGCTGCTTATGCCAAAGCTTTGCTTTGAGCTAATGTTGTAATAACCATCTGAGATAATATATTTGTTATGATACAACTGAATATCGTAGTGCTTATTCCTCAATTGGTAGGTGAACTTTGTTCCATCAAGTTCCTGGGTGAGATTGGGAGCAATAACCAGTCTGTTCCAGCGGGGCTGAATGCCATAGATGTCGGTATATAAAGCAGTTATTCCGGTACAGATACCTGAAAGTATATCTGTACCAAGTCCTTTCCCGGTACTTCTGCTGTATCTTTGTGAGGAAAGCCCATCCAATTCATACTGGTGTACAAGATTACTAATATATTTTAGGGCAAGCTGTTTATCATACTTTACGTAAGATCTGATTCCCAGGTAGCCCCAGGTAGGGAAAATATCTCCATTTTCATACTTGGGAAAAGGCCAGTTGTTTTTGTGTACTTCTTCTTCTTTGAAGGAATCAAAACAAAGCGGCCAATGGAAAAGATTTTCTGCAGATGTACGTTTTTCAATTTGCTCCAGTATGCTTTTTATTCTTTGAGGATCATCGCATATTTCAAAAGCTATAGCCATAAAGTTTACGGGTGTTACCAGATTATCACCGTGTATGGTTCCATCGTTATCTCTCCAGTATATATACTGTTTTTTTTCTTCCAGCCAAAAACCACCTTCTTCAACCGGTTTATTGAAAGATTCCTTGAGCCTTGCTGCGATTTGTTTATATTTTTCTGCCGCCTCAAAATCTCCCAGTATCTGTTCGCAGGCGGCCCATTTTTGAAGAGCTGCATACATTTGCGCATTCACAAATGCATTTTCGTACCCGGCCCAAACAATATCAATCCAGTCACTGGCTTTTTTTTCAGTGATATTCCTGTTAACCATTTCAAATATTCCGTTGTTATTCTCATCTCTTTTAATAAGCCAGTTCAAAGCATTCCTGCAACTTGCTTTATGCCCTGCCAACCATTTAATATCTCCCGTGTTGTTAAACTGCTCACAAACGTTAATTACATAGCCGGTTTGAGAATCTACAGTATAGCCCCACATGGCTTCATAATATCCTGTAGTTGAATCATAAGTGCCTGGAATCTCATCTCCGGGTTCATTATGCCAGCGCGAAAGCACTCTTCCGTCGGGCAGGATAGCCAGATCCCTTTCCTGGTCGAGGGTAGACGATAGGTTTTTCGTGTAGTTACTGTCGGCAAGTGCTGTTGCAATCTGTGCAAAAAAAGGCTCATGAAGACATTTCCAATTGGTAATCCATCCATTGCCTCCTACAATATTGTTATCAACAACACCATATCGGGCTGTTGTGTTAAGCAATTCTCTTACCGCAGCAGCATTGATCATTTTTAAATCTCCCCGATCGTACAATTTGAAGTAGTTAATGTACTTCATTGTAAATCTGACCGACATTTCTCCCTTTTCTATTTGGAAAGGTGCAAAAACATTTGGCTTTTTTGATACAAACCGGTTGAGGTGATAGCGTTGTTCAAGGGGTTTGCCTGATACAGATTGTGTACACGTGAATTCACCCTGCGGACTGTGCGAATATTGGCTGGCAATTTGAGCACCTCCCAGCGTTTTACCCAGAATGGATAGCCCATTACCTGAAATTTCATTCCAATAGGTAGTTCCTCCGGTATGAACTCCGTAAGTGTCATTTACATTTTTCAGGTATTTGCACCATACCATTCCGCCATTGTCGATTATACCCCCTTTCCAAACGGACATACCGGCAAAATTCCATTTGGGAAAATAAGTTTCTTCCGCCTCAAAAGGGAAGGGATATAACCTTTTGACTTCCCATTCCACACTTTCTTCTTTCACTTCAAATATCCATGTTTCCAGTATGCTTAAAAGATGGTCTCCATAGTTTATTTTGCTTATATGTACAGTGCTGTCACTTACCAGAACATTAGGTAACCCAAAAAGCTTTTGTGAAGTATATGTTGCCTCCTTTGTTGTTATGCCGGTAAATACTCCTGAAGGAGATAATGTGTTTTTATGCTTAATGGACAGGCTTTTTATATAACACCCCTTAGAATAGTCTATCAACAATTTCATATCGCCGTTTTGCACAGTTATTGAAATTGTGCGCAAGATATTATCGTGGATGATCTTTTTTTCGTTTGGCGTTGTTTTACAGCATACTGTTAGTTGGAAAAACAGATTTGCGATCGTTAGGAAAGATAATCTTAGAAACATAATGAATATCATTTTTATTGGAGGTACGATAGGGTCTTCAGTTTCCCGGTGTTAAATATGTAAATATGCTGATCTCATTACCTGGTCGGGTTAATACTGCTCTTGGCGTTAGCAGGAAATGGAATTTTATTCATGAACAGCGCTGCAGGCACCGGATTGATATTCCAGATGGGCATTATAAAAGGTATTGTAACAAATGTTGCTGCCAGCATTTGTTACAATATAAAGAAAGAGTACAACTATATCTGGTATTGATGCAAACGTTGCCTGATAAATGCGAATATACAATTCGCTGCTATTCTTATTAAAACGTGGTCGTCATTGTCAATACCGTTACTAATTATACCCCGGGTTTTGTACTAACTGTGAATTCTTATTCATTTCATCCCTAGAGATTGGTAAAAAATATGCCTTATCCTCCCACTTTCCAGTTGTGATTTCTACCGGAGTAATAGTTGGAATGGTGGCAGTTGTATGATCGGGATTTAATTTGTAAACAATATCAACGCCATGCATGGGATGATATGCTTCCGGCCCTATCATCCAGCGACGCACATCAAAAAACCTGTGATTCTCATACACCAATTCAATCCGCCTTTCGTTCCGATACCGGTTTTTCAATGCATCGCCAGACTCTGTAACATCAGGCATGGCAGCCTTTTTTCTTATCATGTTAATATAGGTACGGGCCTCTTCGTCTTCACCTAATCCAATGCAGGCTTCAGCGTAATTAAGGATAATTTCACTATACCTGATATAGCGCCAGGTTAAATCATCCTGCTGGTTTACGTACATGTCGGTTTTACGGTTTATAAATTTGAGCATAGATGTCCCGGTATTGTTATAACCCCCTCCATACACAGCACTGTTCCTGCTATCAAGCCCATATACATAACCTATTTTATTTTCAGTCGCATCCCATCTTTCCCAGGTACCTGCCTGCAAAACACCAATGGGATCAATTCCCTGTAAGTTAGCAGGACGTGGCCTGAATATAGCCCCTTCATACAATATTGTAGCGTAAAAGCGGGGGTCCCTGTTCTTGTATGGCTCCAGCTTCTGGGCTGGGATTGTCCTGGAGAAGACAGTGCCATCTGCCATTTCGTATGCATCTACCAGTTCGCTGGGAGCACCGTTTGTTTCAATTCCTCCAAAACCATTAGGAAACACTGTCCAGTAACTAACTCCCTGGTTTACAGAAGCGTTAAAGTATCGTATAAAAATGTCTTCCTCGCTTTGTTTGGAAGTGAAAAGCTCCTCGTAATTTTTTGTGGCTTCTTCAGCAGATGCGGGATTGGGTTTGTATAAACTATATATGCCAAGATCAATCACCGCTTTAGCAGCGTCTTTAGCGGCTTTCCAGCGTTGGTTCCTGTCACCATCAACATACCCAAGAAGTTCAGGATTAGAAAAACCCGAGAAAGTTGTATTGTGAAGATCACTGGCGGCATAAAGCAGTATCCTTGCCTTAAATGCTAAAGCAGCACCTTTTGTTACCCTGCCGTTATTATCTCCCGTATTTGCAAGGGGCAATAACGCTGCAGCTTTATCACATTCATCGGAGATAAACTGAGCACATTCGGCATAGCTTTTCCGCTCTGCAGCAAAATCATCGGTTAATTTATACGAATTGGTAATAATGGGTACACCCCCAAAATAATTAATCAGCAAACCATAGTACCAGGCCCTGAAAAAGATAGCCTCTCCTTTTAACCTGTCCTTTAATGTAACGCCATCAATTAAAGCCGGATCATCCGGTAACTTGTCTATATTTTCAAGAAATATATTACAATCCCTTATAGCCCTGTATCTTCCGTTCCAATCTCCCCATCCGGCATTATCAGGAGACATAAGCATATTGCTCATGTTATAATCATTACCTCCGTCATAGCAGCGGGCCTCATCTACACTTAAAGAAGTAAAACTGAATGACCAGGGGTTTTGATTATAAATACTGTTCAGATTGAGTTGTATGAGATTAGGGTCAGACCATACATCTGATTCTGCAAATTGCGTGGATGGTTTTGTATCCAGGAAATTTTTATTACACGACGAAAGAAGTACTAAAGTAAACCCCAGGAATATATATATGTAGTTTGATTTTTTATTCATGACACTTTGATTTTAGAATGTTACTGTCAATCCAACATTTATTGTCTTGTTTAGCGGATAAACCTGACTATTTACCCAAATAGAGCCTGGCGCATCATCCGGTGATTCAGGATCGAAGTCTGTCATCTTTGTAAAAGTTAAAAAGTTGAGTGCGCTAACATATACTCTTGCGGATTGAAGTCCTGCTTTTTGTATTAATCCTGATGGCAGACCGTATCCAATTTCAAAATTTTTCATCCTTAAGTAATCACTGCTTCTGACAAAGTATGTATTATTAGGTTCGCCATCTGTCATCCAGTATGCACCTCCCCTTTCCCATACTCTCGGGTTTTCTGAACTTGGATTCTCCGGCGTCCAGCGGTCTTTTACCAGGTTATACATGAAGTTTCCTACTCCCGGACCACCGGAAAAAGTTCTGTAAGATCTTTCAGCGCCTGCAGCTCCCTGGAAGAACAGGGTTGCATAAAAATCTTTGTATTGCAAATCAATAGTAAGGCCGCCTGTAAATGTTGGTATAGTGGTTTTGTTACTTCTTACCCTGTCCAGTCCATCAATTTTCCCGTCTTCATTTACATCTTTAAATATAATGTCTCCTGGTCGGGCGCCATTCCAGTGAGGATATTTATCCACCGCTGCCTGATCTGTAAACACACCTATTGTTTGGTAATACAATCTTGCATTCATTTGATTACCCGTAGATTTCTGGTACTCAGGAACTCCTGGTGTTTCATCCCAGAATTTAATATGGTTTTTTGCATAAGCTCCGTTGGCCGATACCTGGTATTGGAAATTGCCAATTCTATTTCGATAGGCTACCTGAAGCTCAAATCCTTTATTAACCACTTCACCGATATTTTCCCGGGGCAGGCTCAGTCCAGCGGAACCCGGTACAGAAGCATTTCTGTATGCCAGTATGTTTGTACGCAGGTTATAGAAATAATCAGCACTAACACTTAACTTATTATCGAGCAGTTGGGCATCGAATCCTATATTAGATTGATTAGCTACCTCCCAGGTAACGCCTTCATTAGGAATACGCAATGCCCGCAATGCCTGTTGATAAATACTTTGATTAAACACATAACTACCGTTATAACCGTATGTGGTAAGGTATTGGTAAGGGTCTATACGGTCATTACCTGTTTTACCCCAGGAGCCTCTTATTTTTAACTCGTTGATAAAAGAGATGTTGTTTTTCCAAAAGTTCTCATTGGAAATCCTGTATCCCAAAGAAATGCCGGGGAAAAATCCAAATTGTTTACCTCCCGGCTCAAAAATATAAGACCCATCATACCGCCACACAAACTCTGCAAGATATTTTGAATCGAATGCATAACTTACTCTCCCAAAATAATTTAACCGACGGGTTACATTTGACGATCCTCCGTTATTCTTTAATGCATCACCACCAAGATCCAGTTCATCAAGAAGTTCACTGGTATAGTATCTTCTAAAAGCCCAAAAGCCCATGTTATCACCGGCAATCCGTTCTGTTCCAAACAGCGCTTTAATATCGTGTTTCTCAAATGTGTGGTCGTAGTTGAGCAGCGCGTTAAGTGTTATATTGGATTTGTTTTCCATCCATTGCTGCAACCGCGGGTCAGTATTTCCCCTTTTTGAAGGTAAAAGAAGCGGTTCATTATTATCATCGTAAGTTATCTTATCCCAGGTATACAAATACCACGGTTTCCTGAACTGTTTAGTGCTGATAAAAGTTTTATCTACTGCAGCATTACCGGTTAATGATAAGCCCTGTACCCAGGGAATATTAATCAACAACCGCATGTTACTCTGCAAAATATAATTTCTTTGCATAGTATACCCGGTTTCATCAGTAACCAACACTACCGGGTTAGCGCCATACTCAATATCCGGCCCGGGTAATCCATTAGGCCATCTTGCAGGCCAGGTAGGGAAAGCCCTGTTCAACGCCCAGAAAATATTTTGTGCCTGGTCTGCACTTCCGCCGTTACCACCTCCTCCGGAGTAGTTCCTGTTTTCCTGGCGTCCAACTATATCAAAACTTAACCGGATAGAGTTACTTACTTTTGCATCTATATTGCTTTGAAAATTCGTCTGTGAATAATTTACGGCGCTGTTGCGGTAGATGCCATCCGTGAAATTGTTTCCCAAAGAAATAAAATATTTAATAGCTTCAGCTCCTCCGGATAATGTCAGATTCCCATACCGCTGGGGTGAATTTTTCTTTATCGTTTCCTTAAACCAATCCGTGTTGGGATATTTCCATGGATCTGATCCGTCCCTGTATTTTTGAATATCCTCTTCGGAATAAGGCAGTGGATCACCCGGATGATACGCAGCAGAAATTTCATTTTGTATTTGTGCATATAGCGGCGCATCTACCATTTTCGGCAAAACGGTTGGCGTATTCCATCCCTGGTTAAGAGAAAGTTGAATGGTTGGTTTGCCTGATGCACCACGTTTGGTAGTAACAAGTATAACACCATTAGCAGCCTGAGCTCCATAGATGGCAGCAGACGCATCTTTTAAAACAGTAACAGATTCAATGGTCGCAGGATCCAGTCGTTCCAAACTACGACCCGCAATGCCATCAACAACAACAAGCGGAGAATTATCACCAAGTGTATTTGCACCACGTATTCTTAAAGTTGATCCATCATTTCCTGGCTCGCCTGTTCTTGTGATGGCCACCAGTCCCGGTAACCGACCAGCTAATGAATTTGAGAAATTACCTGCCGGTGATTTTGCAAGATCATCGCCTTTAACAGATGTTACCGAGCCGGTTAGAGTCGCTTTTTTACGGGTTCCATATCCAACCACCACTACGTCATCTAATGTGGCAGAGGTAGATGCAAGTGTAACCGTCAACACGGACCCATCGTTATCAGCTCTCACTTGTTTTTCCTCATATCCAACAAAGGAAAAAAGTAAGATTGCTCCTTTGTTAACCTGGATAGCAAATGAGCCGTTTCCATCCGTTGTTGTACCATCGGTCTGTCCTTTTACTTTCACAGATACATTGGAAAGGGGTAAGCTGTTTTCTGAGATAACAGTGCCACTTACTGCAATTTTTTGTTGCGCGAAGGAAATAGATGAGATACTTAAAAATAGCAGAAAAGGAAAAATGACTTTGGCGGATAATAGAGAATCAAATTGCTTTTTTAACATGGCAATACATTTTGGTTTTAAAAAATAAAAATAACATGGTTAGTGGTTGAATCTTATGTAATTCAACCCTTCTGGTGTGAGACATTTGTTTAGAACTATTTCTAATGAAGCTTTTCTTTACCCGAACCTTCTGCCGGTAATTTAGGATTTGCAGCATTTGTGCCTGTCTCAGAAAACGTTATGGAGTTTTGAGCGTAGGAAGTAAAATGCAGGCATAAGGCCGCAAAAAACACGGCACCGTATTTTTTCCAGTACGGAAACAGTAGATCTTTTTTTTCATAATAATTAATTTTGGGTTTAAATACTTGTTCATTTCATTTGAAGAATAGATGATGCAAGGTGGAGCAGAATGCAATACGTTATATTTTTTATAAAAGTAGTTGATACATCGGGCAGGAAAAATGGACATCTTGACAATTTATTTATACTTTTTGATTTAATAGTGTAGAATCCAATGGGAGAAAAGCAGATGGACGTCCGGTAGGGCTGGCTATACTGCCAGACGGTTCGATGCTGGTTACCGGCGATACCGGTGATGTGATCTGGAGAGTAAGTGCAGGAGATGCAAAAAGTATCAAAAGACAAAAAGCAAGAACCAAATAAAATCCCAATCCGAATACTTAAAATTGGAAATACGAGGGAATACAAAAAGTCGGGACTTGCTGTCAGCTATGAGTAATATAAGAAGAAGAGTATTCATGCTATCGTTGGTAACAACTCACCTGATACCTGTGATAGCAAAACGCAGATCCTTCCCTGCTTACGGTAGGCAAACTTCGTTATGACAAGATAAAGAATATAACTGGTTATTAGTACAAAAGCTGAACAACCTGTCCACAAAAGCTCCTTTCTCCTGTAACCAGTGACGCGTTTTTGTTTGGCAGGGGGCATAAGCGGATAGGTTATATACAGGGGCCCTTATCC
>CAYVEI010000065.1:0-22365 GCA_964450515.1 uncultured Terrimonas sp.
CCATACACAATATACCCGATATAGTAGATGTGAACCTGCTGATAGAGCTCCTTGGGGAAATGAATGTGAAAATTGAACGCCACAACCGCCATTCCTGTTCTTTTACCGCCGATGATGTGAATATTGATTACCTCCATAGTGAAACCTATCATCAAAAAAGCGGCAGGCTGCGCGGTTCCGTTATGCTGGCCGGTCCCTTGCTTGCACGCTTTAAAAAAGCTTTTATTCCCAAACCGGGAGGTGATAAAATTGGCAGAAGGCGGCTGGATACGCATATTATTGGATTCGAAAAATTAGGAGTACAGTTCGATTACCACCAGGAAGACGGGTTCTTTCATCTTAATGCGCCTTTGTTGAAAGGTACGGATATGCTGCTGGATGAGCCTTCCGTAACCGGAACAGCTAATATTTTGATGGCCGCCGTTTTGGCAAAAGGCACTACCACTATTTACAATGCCGCCTGCGAACCTTATGTGCAGCAGCTATGCAAAATGCTGAACCGGATGGGAGCGCGTATAAGCGGCATCAGTTCTAATTTGCTCACGATTGAAGGGGTAGATCATTTGGGCGGAACCATACATACCCTGTTGCCGGATATGATTGAGGTAGGCTCTTTTATAGGACTGGCAGCTATGACCCAAAGTGAGATCACCATAAAGAACGCCGGCATAGCTCACCTGGGGCAGATACCGGATAAATTCCGCCAGTTAGGTATTCAATTGGAATATAAGGGTGATGATATTTATATTCCCGAGCAGGAGCTTTATGAGATCCAAACATTTTTAGATGGTTCCGTAATGACTATTTACGATCATCCCTGGCCGGGCTTTACACCCGATTTACTGAGTATTGTACTGGTGGTGGCCACACAGGCTAAGGGTTCGGTGCTCGTACACCAGAAAATGTTCGAGAGCCGCTTGTTTTTTGTTGATAAGATTATTGATATGGGTGCGCAAATTATTCTTTGCGATCCGCACCGGGCCGCGGTAATAGGGCTGGGGCGGCAGCATCACCTGAGGGGTATTACCATGAGCAGCCCCGATATACGCGCCGGCGTGGCATTGCTTATTGCAGCGCTCAGTGCCGAAGGCAAAAGCATCATCCAGAATATTGAACAGATAGACAGGGGATATCAGTATATTGATAAACGGTTACAACAGTTGGGTGCGCAAATACAGCGCATCTGAATATCCTGATTTAAATCCCGATATCATACTGCGTATCTATCTGTAAGTATGATATACCGGCAGCGTTAAGCAACTCGTTGTTTTTTGAGAGCAGCAATCTTAACCAGGGCGCGTAAGGCTTCGTTTACAGTATCTGTATCTTTATAAATTTTGGCAACATCCGGCGCAAGTACCACCAGATTTGTACCTGCAGCATACTGCCTGGCGTATTTACCTCTTTTGCCTTTGGAAAAATTGTAATTAGCCTTCATATAATTATAAATTTATGTATTGTAGCTTTTCTTTTTTATTTGCTTTTCTTGCACTTATAATCCTGATATTTCTGCCTCTTACCGTATGTACAATAACCAAAAGCTGGTCGTATATGGATTTACCAATAGTTATCTCTCTTTTTTCATTAGCAGAGTGCTCAATATCTTCAATTGTTAAAGAGTTTTCATCACCAAAAACAGAAGCAGCCTCTTCAAATGTAACTTTATGTTTTTGCTTATTAGTTTTTGCTTTAACAGGGTCCCATTCAAAAAATAGTGCCATGTTTTATTATTATTATTATTTTCAAAGATACGGAAAGCCCTCTTTAACTCTATAACGCATGAATCAAAATAAGATCATTATTATTACAGCGCCGTCGGGTGCAGGCAAAACTACTATCGTGCAATACCTGCTGCAGCAATATCCTAAGCAGCTTGCATTTTCCATATCTGCCACTACCCGCCCGTGCAGGGCAAATGAAGCCGATGGCAGGGACTATTATTTTTTGAGCAAGGAAATATTTCAGCAGAAAATACAGCAGAATGAATTTGTAGAATGGGAAATGGTATATGAAGGCAAATATTACGGTACGCTGCAATCGGAGCTGGAACGCATCTGGAAAACCGGCAGGATTCCTGTATTAGACATTGATGTGAAAGGTGCATTACATATACAGCGCCGCTTCCCGGAATCTTCTGTTTCCCTTTTTATTCAGCCGCCTTCTGTTAAAGAATTAAAAAGAAGGCTGGAAAGCCGGGGAACCGAAACAAAAGAATCGCTGGAAGCAAGAGTAAATAAAGCCGCTTACGAGCTTTCATTCAAGGATCATTTTAACTATGCCATTGTAAATAATCACCTCGAAGATGCCTGCCGGGAGGCGGAGAAAATAATTGCCGCTATCTTTGAGGCAAGGGAGCAATAGTAAAGAGGCAATAGTGAATTTCAACTTCACTATTCACCTCGTGAAACGGTAAACGATAAAAACTAACTATCTCTCACCATTCACATCTTTCACCTTTTACCCAACATTGCGTTTACTATATTCTGCCTTTTATAAACACTATATATCTCCCGGTTCCGTTTTGCTTGTACCATAAAAAGATAACACATTACAGTTGTTTTAAATGTTTAATTTGCAAGATTTGCATTTCGTCTTATTAAACATTATTAATCAATTTATTATATTTGAAGACGTATGACTGATGTAGATGTATTAAAATTAGTTGGTATTATTTTAACCTTGCTGCTGGTTGGTTTTTTTGCAGGGATTGAAGTAGCCTTTGTATCGGCCAACAAGTTTTCTTTTGAGCTCAAGAGAAAACAGGGTTTGCGCAGCGGCAGGGTATTATCGCAATTGCTTGAACAGCCGGTAAAGTTCATAGGAACCACTTTGGTAGGCCTTAGCCTGGTAGTGGTAATCTACGGGTTGCTGGTAGGAGAATTCCTGTCGCCCTTGTGGGACTGGATTGAGCTGCATCTTGCCGCATCATTTTCGGCTTATGTAAAATACCTGCGGCTTATTTTTGAAACCCTGCTTTCTACCCTCATCCTGCTTATTGTTCAGTTTTCCTTTAAGGCGGTATTCAGGGCAAAAAATGATTCTGTACTATCTATTTTCGCCCAGTTGGGCATACTGGATTTCTTTCATAGTATCCTTTATCCTATCGCTGCTTTTTTTATCAGCATTTCTGAATGGATCCTTACTTATTTGTTCAACATCCGGATATCCGATCAAAAAAAAGCGGCTATCTCACCGGTAGATCTTGAACATTTTATTCAGCAGCATAAGAACCAGTCGGACGGCGGACAGGATATGAATGCCCAGCTTTTTGAGAATGCGCTGCAGCTTCCTTCGGTTAAAATACGGCAGTGCCTTATACCCCGCAAGGAGATCGAATCTATTGAGATAAACATGTCAATAAACGATGTAAAGCAAAAATTCATTACTACTAAATTAAGCAGGCTGGTAGTATATGAAAACAGCATTGATAATATCCGGGGATATATTCACCAGATTGAACTTTTTAAAAATCCGCCCCATATACAATCCATCCTGTTGCCCATACCGGCGGTACCCGAAAGCATGAGTGCGATGGACCTGATCAGCAAATTCACCAAAGAGCAAAAAAGCATTGCCTGGGTAGTAGATGAATTTGGAGGCACCGCGGGCATTATTACCATGGAAGACCTGCTGGAAGAAATTTTTGGTGAAATACGTGATGAATACGACACCGACAAATTTGTTGAAAAGCAAATAGCTGAAAACGAGTTCATTTTTTCGGGCAGGCTGGAATTGGATTACTTAAACCAGAAATTCCATCTTGATTTTGGCGAAACAGAATCCGAAACCCTTTCGGGCTACATCATCCAGCACCACGAAATGATACCCAAGATCAAGGAAAGGATCATCATAGACAGCTATGAATTTGATATCATTAATGTGAGCGATACCCGCATTGAAATGGTTAAAATGAAGCGGCTGAAATGAGGGAAGGACCCATGGTGAACAGGTGAAACGTCAAACGGGAAAAGTGAAACGTTAACCCCCAAGCTAAAACTTGCAACCTGCACTCTGAGACCTGCACCCTGCAACCTTCTTCATCACCACCTGTCTGCGCTTGCCGCTTCTATATCCTGTTTATACTTTTCCGGTATATTACCGTTGAGCAAACAGCCGGGCTGCAGCGATGGAAAGATATCTTCAAAGGTTCTTACTTCATTCATAAATACCCGCCGGTAAATATGCGAACGGGTTAGTTGCTCCTTTTCGCCTACTCCTGCTGCGCTGCAGAGCTCTACAAAAGACTTCACCGTTTCTTCATGGTAATTGGCAACCCTGTATTTTTTATCTTTTACTACTAAACCCACGGTTAATTGCGGGTCCTGCGTGGCAACGCCCGTTGGGCATCTGTTGGTATTACATAACAAGGCCTGTATGCAGCCAATGGCCATCATCATGGCCCTGGCGCTATTACAGCCATCTGCGCCCAGCGCTAAGGCGCGGAGTATATGAAAGCCTGATAAAATTTTCCCTGACGCAATAACTTTAATATGCTGTCTTATTCCAAAGCCTGTGAGCATATTATGCACAAAGGCCAAACCATCCATCATAGGCGCACCCACGTAATTGGAAAACTCCTGGGGAGCGGCTCCCGTACCTCCTTCTCCACCATCAACTGATATAAAATCGGGGTAAACAGCTAACTCCACCATGGCTTTGCATATTCCAGCAAACTCACTTTTCCTGCCTATACAAAGTTTAAAGCCAACAGGTCTTCCATCGCTCCATACTCTTAATTGCTGTATAAACAGTATCAACCCTTTGGGGGAGCTGAACGCACTGTGATAGGGTGGTGAAGCCACTGTTGTAAAAGGCTGCACATGCCGGATAGTTGCAATTTCAAGGGTATTCTTTTTGGCGGGTAAAATGCCGCCATGCCCTGGTTTGGCGCCCTGCGATAGCTTGAGCTCTATCATTTTAATTTGCGGCCTGCTTACATTTTTTTTAAACACTTCCGGTGAAAAATTGCCGGCCTCATCCCGGCAGCCAAAATACCCTGTTCCTATCTGCCATATAAGATCGCCTCCCTGCTTAAGATGATAAGCGCTTATGCCTCCTTCGCCGGTGTTTTGTGCAAAGCCTCCTATTTTAGCACCTCCGTTTAGCGCCTCAATGGCATTCGGGCTCAGCGCTCCAAAGCTCATGGCCGACACATTTAAAATGCTGGAGGAGTAAGGCTGTTTGCAGTCTTTATTGCCAATGCGTATCCTCGGATCGTGGTTTAGGGTGTTAAAATCCTTAGGCGCAATGGAATGGCTCAGCCACTCGTAGCCTTCTTCATATACATTTAACTGCGTACCAAAAGGCATCGTATCCATTTCCCGTTTGGCCCGCTGGTATATGGTGGAGCGGTCTATACGGTTAACCGGTCTTCCGTCAATATCAGATTCAATGAAGTACTGGTACATTTTAGGGCGAATGTCTTCCATCCAGTAACGCATGCGCCCCACTACAGGATAATTGCGCATAATAGAATGCCGGGTTTGAAGCATATCATAAATGCCCATAATAATGAGCAGCACCACTATAATAAAAGTGATCAGCCACCACCAGCTTACTGCATAGGATAGCAGGCCTGTTATCAGCAAACTGACAAAAGCGGTAATAATAAACACTTTTCTCATGTTTTTTCAAATTGATTATGGCAAATGTATCGAAATATAGAGGGTAAAAAAAGGAGGTACAGAACCGGTACCCGGCTCGGGAGATGCTACAATTATTCTTAGGCACTTTTAAAGCGCGTCGCTTATACCTGCATGCCGGGTTCACGAAGCCTTATGCAATACTTTTGGCGTTTTAACCACGCTGCGGTGGCTTTGCAAATGTTTTTCGTGTATGATGGCGGCAAGCGGCTTACCATATACTTTGCTTTCCACCCAGGAAATAACGTCTAAGTAGGCAAAAGCCCGGGTTTCAAAACGGTTCTTTTCAAGGTGCTTGATCTTATACAGGAGTTTTTCGAGCTCGGGCTTTAACCGGCGCGGTGAAACATGGAATGAGCGGCGCAGGAAGCGGAACATTTCTTCTTCCACAACGGTAAGATTTTTCATTTTGGCCATAAAGCGGTAAACCGATTTTATAAGCGATTCAATGATCTCATCATTACCCAGCTCATAGTGTGCCATCAGGTGCATGAGCCGTGCATAGCATTGCAGGTCGTTGCGCAGGTCAAGCGGGCCGTTAATGATCCTTTGCAGGTAATCTATCGCTTTTTCGTATTGTTCCGCTCCAAAGTACAGGGTGGCGATCTTGTAGTTAAATACCAGTATGCGGTGCCGGTCTACATAAAGCGCATATTCTTTAAGGTTAGCTTCTATTTCGGGGATCAGTGCCAGGCCTTCTTGAAAAGTACCGGTCATCAGGTGCCAGTTTACCCGGGCAACATTAATGTAGATAGAAGTGTGAATGCGGAAATTATCGTGATGCCGGGCAACCGGCGTTTTGGCAAATGCTTCAAACCGGCGTAAGGCGCCCTGGAACTTCCTGTAATTGCGCAGGTCAAAATGAGCATTCAGCAAATTGTGCATGCCTTTTATAAAGTGTCCTGTTTCCACAGCGATCATTGCAGGGTGCGCTTCAAATAAATCTATCCACTTTTCGCTGTACCGGTAATACATTAAAAAATCCTGGCGTATAAAGGCATACCAGCAATAGCTCTGGTACAGGTAAAGGTTTTCATAAAAGCCGGCAATGGTATGCATGGCAGGCGGGATATTACTTTTAAAAAACGCTTTAATATCCTTTTCGTCTTCCACATTGCGGGCATGTCCGAATTTAACATACCAGCGGTACAGCAATAAGGCCAGGTTCGATAAACGGGTTACCCTGTCAATATGCGCGCTGATCTCAAGCGCTTCATGGGTGAGCCCTTCTGTTCTCTCAAGCGTACTGCGGGTAATGTGCAGCGTTTCTATTTTCTTTTCGAGTGAAATAACCTGGGCTAAGAAATTAAATTTCTGGTTGGTTTTGGCCAACTCTTTGGCTTTTTCCAAAATCCTGAGACTTTGTATTTTCAGCCCCTTGTTATACAGCAAACGTGCATGATCAAGGTGCTCACTCAGTTGAAGATCAGTATTTTCGGTGGTTTTAAGCAGGCGCAGGCTCGATAAAAGTTGCTTGTACAGATGCGTTTTTAAATTGGCCAATTGCGGTTTGGTAACGCCTTTAAGCTTTGCAAGCAGCAGCTTTTCATCGTACTCGTGCAATTTTTCCAGCGCATCAAACAATTGAATGATCTTCAGGTCTTCTTTACCGGAGCTTCTTTTTATATAGAGTTTAAAATGTCTTTTTTCCGACTTTTCAAGGGAACGGACCAATTGAAATAAAGCATCTGTAAAACTGTTGGGCATCATAATAAAAATTTCCTGAAACACAGTACCACAAAGAGTTTCGCATCACTGCACCCCTTTTTGGCATGATAAAATTACGAACAACTTGTTTTGCAGGGCAAAAATTCGTGTACTACTTTTACATCAGCAAATGAGGAAAGAGAAAAAGGCAAGCAATCGTGAAGCAAGAAACTGGCAAGTGTTAGAGGCATCTAAATGAAAGCAGAACACTGCAATCATTTACAGAACAAGACTTTATTAAGAATTTTCATATGGCAAGCAATCGTTAGAGGTCATCTGTTTCTACAGAAGACCTTCTTTTTTTATTCGAGTGCCAAATCTACAGTAATTTTTCTTTAAAATTAATTTTTCCTTAACTTTTTATTTTTGTGACCTGTTCATAGGTGCAAGACCGCTCTCCCGTTCTTTTCCGGTATTTCTTTTACATCTTCTGTAAAAAATAATTTTATGAAAATGTAATCTATACATTACATTTGGTAATGTAAAAATTACTTTTATGAAGCATAATCCTTTTCCCTATTCATACTGGACAAAAATTTTAGGGCTATTGGTCATTATTGCAGGAGTGATCCGCTTTTTCCAGCAGTATCATAAAAAGGGCATTTTCGATGCAAATGAATTGGCCATCGGGCTTAGCTGGGGGCTTGTTTTTATCTTTTTTTCCAAAGAAAGAACAGATGACGAAATGATACACGGGCTTAAATTTAAGGCATTGACAAGAGCTATTATTATAGCATTTTCTATTACGCATCTTTACAATTACCTTTTTCTAAATTGGCGCTTCAACAGGGAGCATGACAGGATCCTTTCTATTTCCGCTTATCAATTTTTGGCCCTGACGCTCATTATCGCCACAATAAGCTTTCATTATTTGAAGCACCGGGCAACGTTAAATGAAGCGGAATGAAGAATCTTATAAAAGTTGAACGGGCAAGGCAGAATATGACACAGGCAGCATTGGCCGAAAAAGTGAAAGTGGCCCGGCAAACCATTATTGCAATTGAAGCCGGCAGGTTTGTTCCTTCTACAATGTTGGCCTTCAAAATTGCCACAGTGCTCAATTGCAAAGCAGACGAAATTTTTGAGCTTGAAGATGAGGATTGGCTGTAGGTTTAGATGCAGCATGACGCACAAGGCTTACTTTTGCGGTTCATGAGCAGAAAAAAAGTCAAAAACCAGGTGCTGGAACGGCTACTGGTGGAGGATTACGCGGCGGAGGGCAAGTCTCTCAGCAGGGTTAATGGCAAAGTTATTTTTATTGATGGAGCGGTTCCCGGCGATGTGGTGGATGTAATGTTGGGAAAAAATAAAAAAGACTGGGCTGAAGGGAAAGCAATTCGTTTTCATACCTTGTCTGCGAACAGAACCGAACCATTTTGCAGTCATTTCGGGGTTTGCGGAGGATGCAAATGGCAAATGCTGCCTTATGAAAAGCAACTGGCATATAAACAAAATGAAGTAGAGCAAAATCTTCGCAGGCTGGGGCATATCAATTTACCGCCTGTAATGCCTATCCTGGGTTGTGATAAAACCGTACGCTACCGCAATAAATTAGAATTTACTTTTAGCAATCACAGGTATAAAACATGGGATGAAATACAAAATGATCCCTTACCGCTACAACCCCGTGCCGAAAGAAAAGAAGACCCGGCGCTTGGTTTTCATGTACCGCGTATTTTTGATAAGGTCATTGACATTACCACCTGCCACCTGATGGAAGAACCCGCGAATGCTATAAAAAACACCATACGCAGTTTTGCGCTGCAGCAGGGCTATTCTTTTTATGATATCCGACGGCACACCGGCTGGCTGCGCAATCTTATTATACGGGTGTGCACCACGGGTGAGGTGATGGTAAATCTTTGCCTGGCATATGAAGAAAAGGCAGAACAGCAAAAGTTAATGGATCATTTGCTGGCGCAGGTTCCCTCCATTACCACCTTGTTGTATACCATCAATGCAAAGAAAAACGACAGCATATACGACCTGGAACCTAAAATATATTTTGGTAAAGGATATATTACGGAATGCCTCGAAGATTTCCTGTTCAAAATAAGTCCGAAATCTTTTTTTCAAACCAATAGCCGTCAGGGCGAAAAATTGTACCGGGTAGCCAGGGATTTTGCTGAATTAACAGGTAATGAAACGGTATATGACCTGTATTGCGGTACGGGCAGCATTGGTATTTTTGTAAGCAAGCTGGCAAAAAAAGTTATAGGTGTGGAGCTGATACCCGAAGCCATAGCCGATGCAAAAGAAAATGCCTTATTGAATAATATAACGCATGCAGGCTTTTTTGCAGGAGATGTAATTGATATATGCAATGATGCTTTTTTTGTGCAGCACGGGAAACCCGGTGTGATTATCACCGATCCGCCCCGCGCCGGTATGCACGAAAAATTAGTACGGAAAATATTGGAAATGGAGGCGCCGCTGGTAGTATATGTAAGCTGCAACAGCGCTACACAGGCCAGGGATTTGCAACTGCTCAATGAAAAATACGAGGTAACAAAAGTGCAGCCTGTAGATATGTTTCCGCACACCCACCATATTGAAAATGTGGTACAGCTAAAACTAAAATAATGTTATTGTGGCGGCGATAAAAAAACCGTATTGCGGTTTATTATCCTGCATGGTTTATTTTCGCACCTAATCAATTGAATTACTATGACAGAATTTCGCCCGGGTGGATTCCAGGTACTACCGGTAGTTGTAAAAAATTTACTGATCATTAATGGGCTGGTTTTTTTAGCACAGGTAACTTTTGAACAAACCGGGCTGGGTTCATTAGAGAACCTTTTTGCCCTGCATGATGTGCATTCAGTATACTTTCGTCCTCACCAGTTGGTTACCCATCTTTTTATGCATGGCAGCCTGGGACATATTTTCTTTAACATGTTTGCCTTATGGATGTTTGGTAATGTTTTAGAAAATTACTGGGGCCCTAAAAGGTTTCTTATTTTTTTTATTGCCTGCGGTCTGGGAGCAGGGCTATTGCATTTGGGTGTTTTATACTATGAAAATGTTCCCATCATGGAACTTTTCCATTCCTTACCAGCCCTTCAGCAGGAAGAACTTTTATATTCCCCTAATTTTAAAATAAATACCGCAACCGTAGGGGCTTCGGGCGCTGTTTTTGGTTGTCTTGCAGCCTTCGGTTATCTTTTCCCTAACAGCCTTATATATTTATATTTTTTTATACCCATTAAAGCCAAGTGGTTTGTATTAATGTATGCGGCTATGGAATTCTTTATGGGCGTACGTAATTCGGCCGGCGATAATGTAGCCCACTGGGCGCACCTCGGCGGTGCTCTGGTAGGCTTTTTGCTGGTATTGTACTGGAATAAAACAAACCGCAGAAGATTTTATTAGTAATTTTACGGCGCCGGTGTTAAGTTAAGCGCAAATTATGAAAGATATAGCCACGAATGCACGAATGTGTATTTGTGCATTCGTGGCAGTAAATACGTTATTTTATGATAAACATGACACTGGTTTGAAGTGTAAATTTTTAAGTATGGGGGTGCTTGAGCAAACAAAAACGAGGAAGGTTTTTTTTGGCGCCGATAATGACGCGCTGGTACGGATCATTATCATTAATATACTGGTTACCGCTATCCTTTTTCTTATCCGGTCTGTGTACCAGCTTTCAGATATTGATCTTTCCCGGTTTCATAATGATATAGCAGCCTGGTTTGTATTGCCTGCCGGCGCGGGTAAGCTGCTTACCCGCCCGTGGACATTGCTTACCTTCATGTTTTCCCATATTGATATATGGCGCCTTATTGCCAATATGCTTTGGTTATGGGCTTTTGGGTTTATTATTCAGAGTTTGTTTGGAGGCAGAAAATTAGTGCCCCTGTATATTTACGGAGGGCTGGCGGGAGCCGCAGCCTATATTTTGTGCAGCAACCTCCTTCCTTCACTTGCGCCCCACACTTCAACAATGGCCTTGTCGGGCGCCAGCGCCTGCGTTATGGCTATTGCTGTGGCAGCTACTGTGGGAGCTCCCGGATACCGTATTTTTCCCATGCTCAACGGGGGCATCCCATTATGGGTGTTAACGGTTATTTATGCGGTAATTGCTTTTGCGGGAACATCTTTTAATAACCCCGCAGCTTATGGAGCTGAGCTGGCAGGAGCCGCAGCAGGTTTCCTGTTTGTGAACCGTTTGAATAAAGGGTATGATCCCGGAAGGTGGATGACCGGTTTATATGACTGGTTTTTTGATTTATTTAACCCGGATAAAGCACCTGATCCGGATTTGACCCGCCGCCGCATTTTTTACGATACCCACGGCAAGCCCCCTTATAAAAAGAAGCCCAATGTAAACCAGGAACGCATTGATGAACTCTTAGACAAGATTAACAGAACCGGCTATCATAGTCTTTCGCACGATGAAAAAGACATTTTACGCCGGGCAGGCGAAGAAGAGCTATAATTAATTTTACTGCATGATCCGCACATTCCTCAGGCGTTTTTTACTGATTGTTTATCTGGTTATTGTGGTTGTTTTCCTGACTGCCTGCCTCTCTCCCTTTTTGAATCCCGCTACCTGGTGGTTTTTTGGTTTTCTGGGACTGGCTTTTCCTTACCTCTTTATTATATTGCTTGTTTTTTTGGCGGGATGGCTTTTTGCCCGTTCGCGATGGAGCTGGCTGGCCATTATTGCCTTACTGTTAGGGTGGAAGAATATTGCATCGGTTTTCGCATTCCATCCTTTTAGTTCGTTTGATAAAGAAAAAAAAGCAGCAGGCACTTTACGCGTCATGACCTGGAATACCAAAGGATTTTTCCCTCCGGAGGAAACGCCTACCAAAAAAACGCGGATTGCCCACCGTGAAAGCATATTTGGCGTTATTCGCGATTACGACCCGGATATTATTGCCATCCAGGAGTTTTATGGCATAGAAAGCGTTAAATGGTTTAATAATCTCACCTATCTCAGGGAGATGGGATACCGGTATTATTATTTCCCGGGAGATTTTGAAAGATATAGAGACAATTACAGCGGAACAGCCATTTTTTCAAAATACCCGGTTATAGATTCTGCAAAAACATATATGCCCCAGAGTGAGGAAGATAAAGTAGAAAGCCTGCTGAGTGCCGATATTATATACAACACCGATACCATACGGGTTTTCACCGGTCATTTGCAGTCGTACAGGTTTATGCCGGAAGATTATAGCAACCTTTCAAAGATCAGGAGCGACCCCGGCGAAAGGGTTGATGCCTCAAAAAGTATTATCCGTAAAATGCGGATCGCCTTTGAAAAAAGGGCAGTACAAACGGATATTATCCGCGATCAATTAAATGAAAGCGCATATCCCGAAATTTTTTGCGGCGATTTAAACGATGTGCCTAACTCCTATGCTTACTTCTCAGTAAAAAATAATAAAAGAGATGCTTTTATTGCCGGGGGATTTGGTTTTGGGCAAACCTTCTACAACTTTTCATCCAATTTTATGCGGCACCTTCCTACCCTCAGGATAGACTATATTTTTACCGATCCCCGGTTTATGATCAGGCAGTGTACCCGCGTGCCTGTAATATTGTCGGACCATATACCCGTGGTGGCAGATATTCAACTGAACGCTCAGTAGCTGCCCAGGGGTCTGTTTAATATGGGGTTGATCAACCGGAATATTATTCCGTTTATATTTGCAATAAACATATACAATATCAAACAGGAATATGGCAGAACTGAAGGTTTATAATTCACTCACCAGGCAAAAAGAAGTGTTTACGCCCATTACACCGGGCCATGCGGGCATGTATGTATGCGGCCCAACGGTTTACAGCGATGTGCATTTAGGCAACTGCCGTACTTTTATATCATTTGATATTATATACCGTTATTTAAAATACCTCGGGTATAAAGTAAGGTATGTACGTAATATAACCGACGCAGGGCACCTGGAGGGCGACAGGGATGAGGGTGATGATAAGTTTTCAAAAAAGGCCCGGCTGGAAAAGCTGGAGCCTATGGAAATTGTTCAGAAATACACCCTGGGCTTTCATAAAGTGATGGAATTATTCAACAACCTTCCGCCTACCATTGAGCCTACTGCAACCGGTCATATTTCAGAACAGATTGAAATGGTAAAGCATATCCTCAAAAATGGCTATGCTTACGAGATAGACGGTACCGTTTACTTCAACGTGGAGAAATACGACAAGGAAAAACCCTATGGCATTCTTACCAACAGGAAACTGGAGGATCTGTTAGAAGGTACCCGCGACCTCAGCGGGCAGGATGAAAAGAAGGGACGCCTGGATTTTGCGTTATGGATAAAAGCAAAACCCGAGCATTTAATGCAATGGCCTTCTCCCTGGGGCATGGGCTTCCCGGGCTGGCATATAGAATGTTCGGCAATGAGCGAAAAATACCTGGGTAAACAGTTTGATATTCATGGCGGCGGAATGGACCTGGCGGCAACGCATCATACCAACGAAATTGCACAATCGCAGGCCTGCTATAATGTAAGTCCTGCTCATTACTGGATACATACCAATATGCTCACCGTTAATGGCGCGCGTATGAGCAAAAGCGCAGGTAACGGTTTTTTACCTGAGCAATTGTTCACCGGCGATCATCCCCTGCTTGAAAAAGCTTATTCGCCCATGACGGTACGCTTTTTTATGCTGCAAACGCATTACCGGAGTACACTCGATTTCAGCAATGAAGCTTTACAGTCCGCTGAAAAAGGATTGAAGAGATTATGGGAAGCCTATGAAAATCTTGAACAACTGCAGCAGCAGGCATCCGGGCTCCGGGAAACGGTGTCAAACAGTGAAACAGACAGCCGCTGCCGCACACTGATCGCGGAGTTTGATATTTCCATGAGCGATGATTTTAATACGGCGAAAGTGCTGGCTAATATGTTTGAACTGGTTCCCGTTATCAATTCCTTTAAGGGTGGGCAAATTCCGTTAAACAGCATCAGCCGGGATACCTTTGAATTGCTGCAAAAGCAGTTTACCGTTTATTTAAGGGATGTTTTTGGATTGAAGGATGATAAGGCCACCGGAAACGGACATTTAGACGGGGTGTTGCAGTTGCTGATACAGATCAGGAAGGAAGCAAGAGCGAGAAAGGATTTTGCAACATCCGATAAAATACGCAACGAGCTGCAGCAGCAGGGCATTATATTAAAAGACGAGAAAGACGGAAATGTAAGCTGGAATATTATTTAAAGGCCTACCATGCATTACATAACACATTTGTGTAAAGACAGGAAGCTAAAGAAACTGCTCAGCATGCAACCTCCATTTCAGTTAAAGAAAAGGAGGGATATTTATCTCTACCTCTGCGCTTCTATTATGAGCCAGCAGCTTTCGGTTAAAGTAGCTGATATTATTTACAAACGCTTTCTTAACCTGTATGGGGTAACCAAACCCAGCGCCCTGCAAATAAGCCAAACGCCATTTGAAGTGTTACGCTCCATTGGCCTGTCGGCTGCCAAAACCAGCTATGTGCTGAACGTAGCTGCATTTGCTATGGAGCAGGGAATAACTACCCGCAGGCTGAACCTGATGGACGATGAAGAAGTGATTACCTATATTACACAAATAAAAGGTGTGGGCCGGTGGACGGCCGAAATGCTGCTGATGTTTGCCCTCGGGCGGGAAGATGTTTTTTCGGCCGATGACCTGGGTATACAAACAGCTATGCGGCATTTATACAAGCTGGACAATACGGATAAAAAAGATTTCAGGCGGCAGATACTAAGCATATCGCAAAAATGGGCGCCTTACCGCAGCTACGCCTGCATGCATTTATGGGCGTGGAAAGATGAAAGGTGAAAATTGAAGAAGAAAAGGGGAGGTGTGAAGCAGGAGCATGCGGCCTGTGGTTCGTAATTACTCACCTGGCGGGTTATGGCTGACAGCCATCTCAGATTTTAAATTTCAAATCAGCTAAGCATGACAGATATAGCGAACTTATTTGAATCCTTTACCCATATAAAAGTGGGCATCATAGGCGATGTAATGCTGGATACCTATATGTGGGGTAAGGTAGACCGTATATCGCCCGAAGCACCTGTGCCTGTGGTGGCCGTAAATAAAAAAGAATACCGTATGGGCGGTGCGGGCAACGTGGCGCTCAACATTTGCTCGCTGGGGGCCAAAGCCTCGGTGATATCGGTAACGGGCAACGATGATGATGGGCATGCCCTGCAAAAAATGTTTACGCAGCAGGGTATTGATACCGCTTTTTTATTACAGAGCAATAAGCGGATCACTACCAATAAGATCCGCGTTATTGGCCGTAACCAGCAAATGATGCGGTTAGACCAGGAAGATACCGGCAACCTGGGTTATGAAGATGAGAACAGGCTGATACTGGCCGTGCAGCATTATATAGCGCAGGAAAAGCCGCAGGTAATTATTATAGAAGATTACAATAAGGGCGTACTTACGGAACTGGTGATACAAAAAGTAATTGACCTCTGCCGGCACAATAATATCATAACCGCTGTTGATCCCAAGCGCAAAAACTTTTTTGCTTATAAAGGAGTAGATATTTTTAAACCCAATTTAAAGGAAGCAATGGAAGGGCTTAACATCATTGCCGGCGAAGTGAACGAACAATTGCTGGAAGATATTCACGCGGCACTGGCAGAAAAGCTCCGGCACCATATTTCATTTATTACGCTTTCTGAAAAAGGGGTGTTTTACAGGCAGGAGCATGCGGGTGGGATAGTGCCGTCACATATCCGTAATATAGCCGATGTAAGCGGCGCCGGCGATACGGTAATAGCCGTTGCCTCCTTAGTATATGCCGCCACACGCAACGTGAGGCTGATGGCGGAAACCGCCAATATTGCCGGCGGGCTGGTGTGCGAAATAGTAGGTACCGCTGCTATCAATAAAGCGGCCCTGCTCAAGGAGTGCAGCCTGTTGCTGCACTGATTTTGTGAAAAAGCTAAATGGCGGGTATAAAAATTATGCTTTTGTTTTAACAACCCTCACTTTCCATTCTTCAGGGCCTTTCTGAATATATTCCCATTTAAAAGGCGCTTTGCTTTCTGCTTCCATTTGATAATAAAGCGGCCTGGGGTCATGGTCGTTGATGAATTCAAAAGCCTCACCCGGTTTTATATCGGCAAAGGCTTTATAAAACATTTCGTGGCGTTCCGTTGGTGGAAAGGGCCGGAGATCAAACTCGTTAACCACAGAAAAGCCATCATCTCCTAAGCCACTCTTCACCTTTTTGGTAATGTGAACAACGTATTCGCCGGGCTCCTGCTTTTTATATATCCAGGAATGCTTCCCCTCAAACTTATTAACAAAAATGCCATGAATGTCTACGGGATCTTTTTCAGCTATAATTTCCATGGTATCGCCCTGCTCCATCATGCCATAGCGATGAAATACGATTTGCTTCCATTCCTTTTCATCTGCTTTCCGAAGGTCGAGCAGGGTAGATATATCTGTAAATGCCCTGCCCCGGGAAGCTTCAGTGCGGGTAACCTTTACCTTCCATTCCCTTCCTCCCCGGTTGAGGTATTCCCATCCTACCACATCTCCGTAAATTGAGCGAAACTCGTAATAGAGCGGAAGGGGGTCATGATCATTAATAAAGATAAAATTTTCACTAACAGGCAGTTCCCTGAAGAGCTGTATCAATGTTTTATGCCTTTCAATTGGAATAAGTTCACGAACGTCCAGTTCTCCGGCGTTTAATTTGTTATCCATAATAATTTGATTTAGGGTTAAAAGATGTTGTTTTCTTAAACCTAGATTAATCGCTGCCGATCCATCTGTTAACACCGGTAAAATTACTATTTAAACGAAGTGTGTGTTTACTAAAAGTGGAAAACCGCGTTAAACGGGAGAAGAGAGGTATTTCTTTCATCTTTATCTTCATACATGTTAAACATCCGTTGCCTGGCTTAAGAATAGCGGTATGAACCAGCAATGGGCGCTGCAAAGAAGGAGTGTTCATTCTGTTGATGCCGTTACTTACCCAACAACGGCTAAGCCCTCCTATCTGAGCAGTAATTCGCAGGGCTTTAAGCCGGTGTGTTTTTTAAACGCGGTAGAGAAATGAGATATAGAGGAATAGCCCAGCATGAGTGAAACCTCGGTTACGCTTAATCCCTTTTCATACAAAAGATATTTAGCATGTTCCATACGCTGGCTCTGGTAAAAATCAAAAATGGTGGTACCAAAGATTTCTTTAAACCCTTTTTTCAGGTAACATTCGTTAATGGCCACTTTACGGCTCAGGTCTTTAATGGTAATGGGTTCGCCAATATGCGCTAACAGTACATCCCTGGCTTTTACGATCTTATCTCTGTCTGATTCATTTGCCAGGAACTTACAGCTAAAGGTTTCTTCTTCCTTATTCCCCAGCATGCACTCTAAGCTATACAGCAACAGCATCTGGGTTTGCGCGTTAATGTAAATATTTTCGAAGCTTTCGGTATAAGTATTGTTTAAAAGGCTTTCTAATATAACCCTTACGCGGCTGCACAGCGGAAGGATTTTTGTAAAGGAAGAAGGGTGCTTAAAACAAAGCACTTCATTGGTGAAATCAAACGAGCGGGGACTTTTAACGAATTGCAGTAAATGTTCAGGCAAAAAGGTGAAATTCATTACATCAATGGTATCTTCCTTTTCCGGGCAGGCTTTGGAAAGCCCGTTCCTGCAATTCTGGCATTCCGGTTCTTTACTCTTGCAATATACATTCCCGCTCACACAAAACCGCAGTTCAAGATAACTGGCAGCGGGCTCATTTTTTTTATAGTGATACACCATCATGCCCATATCTTCGGCATTCCACTGGGGTATGCGGCTGTACCGTTTTATGGTGTATTGAACAGCGCCCGGTGTTTGACGCTCTTTTTCATAAAGTATGTTTAAATCATTAAGCATCACCGGATGCTTTTGTGCTAAATCCAATATATTAGGCGCCTGCAGCATAAGTTTGCAAATATACATTGTTTAGCCATTAAAATGGATATTAAAATTGCCTGTGCAGCCTAATTTCAGTACCTTTGCACGAATATTTTTTTTGATCAGCAAAAGCGATTCGGAAAGATTTATGAGCAATGAAACACAGGCTTTGGCCGCTCCTTCTCCTATAACCGGCTATGGTGCAGACAGTATACAAATTCTTGAAGGTTTAGAAGCAGTTCGCAAACGTCCCGCAATGTATATCGGGGATATCAGCACCAAAGGGCTGCACCATTTAGTATACGAAGTAGTTGATAACTCTATAGACGAGGCCCTGGCAGGGTATTGTAAAAATATTACCGTTACTATACATGAAGACAATTCGGTAAGTGTTGAAGACGACGGCAGGGGCATACCCACAGGCATGCATACCAAGGAAAAGCGCAGTGCGCTTGAAGTGGTAATGACCGTATTGCATGCCGGGGGTAAATTTGATAAGAACACCTATAAGGTTTCGGGCGGATTGCATGGTGTGGGGGTAAGCTGCGTAAATGCCCTGAGCGCTACTATGCATGTTACGGTATGGCGCGAAGGAAAGGTTTTTGAGCAGGAATACCATACAGGGATACCCCAATACCCTGTACGCGAAATAGGCCTAACAGACAAAACCGGCACCCTGGTTCGTTTTTGGCCCGACCAGTCTATCTTTATCGTGTCTGTTTATAACAAGGATATCCTGGAAGGGCGTTTAAGGGAACTGGCTTTTCTTAATAAAGGACTGTCTATTATTTTAAATGATCTGCGGGAAAAAGACGATAATGGCAATACTTATCACAAAAGGTTTTATAGCGAAGGCGGTATAGCGGAATTTGTTGAAATGCTGGATAAAAATGGCAACCGGCAGCCGCTGCTGCCTAAGGTTATTTACGGTGAAGCGCTTGAACCGGTAAGCAATGTGTCGGTGGAAGTAGCTATGGTGTATAATACCGGGTTTCACGAGCATATTTTCAGCTACGTAAACAATATCAATACTATTGAAGGCGGTACGCATGTGGCGGGATTTCGCCGTTCTATTACCCGTGTATTTAAGGCCTACGGGGAAAAGCAGGGTATGTTTGAAAAAGCCAAGGTTGAGATTGAGGGAGATGATTTCCGGGAAGGGCTGAGCGCTGTTATTTCTGTAAAAGTTCCCGAACCGCAGTTTGAAGGGCAAACCAAAACCAAGCTGGGCAACAACGAAGTAATGGGCGTGGTAGATACCACTTTAAGCAGGGTATTGGAAAGTTATTTAGAAGAGAACCCCAAAGATGCTAAAATTATTATTTCCAAAGTAATACTGGCGGCGCAGGCCCGTGCGGCTGCCAGAAAAGCAAGGGAGCTGGTTCAGCGCAAAAGCGTATTAACAGGGGGCGGACTGCCGGGTAAATTAGCCGATTGCTCCGACCGCGACCCTGAAAAATGTGAACTTTTCCTGGTAGAGGGCGATTCCGCAGGCGGAACAGCCAAGCAGGGGCGCGACAGGCGCTTTCAGGCCATCCTGCCTTTGAGAGGAAAAATACTGAACGTGGAAAAGGCAATGGAGCATAAAATTTACGACAATGAGGAGATCCGCAATATGTTCACTGCCTTAGGCGTAAAAATAGGAACACCCGAAGATCCCAAAGCATTGGATATTTCCAAACTCCGCTATCACAAGCTGATTATTATGACCGATGCCGATGTAGACGGCAGCCATATTGCCACGTTGATCCTCACCTTTATTTTCCGCTATATGAAAGAGCTGGTGGAGCAGGGCTATGTATATCTTGCCATGCCCCCGCTTTACCTGGTAAAAAAGGGAAAAGAATCGGAATATGCCTGGACAGAGGAGCAACGTAAAGCATTGGTAGAAAAAATTGGCGGAGGAAAAGACGACAGCGTGAACGTACAGCGTTATAAAGGCTTGGGTGAAATGAATGCCGAACAATTATGGCAAACCACTATGAATGCCGAAACCCGCACATTAAAAAGGGTAACCATTGAGAGTGCGGCAGAGGCAGATCGTGTATTCAGCATGCTGATGGGTGATGAAGTGGCGCCAAGAAGAGAGTTCATCGAGTCGCATGCCAAATACGCAAACCTTGATATATAGATAACTTTAGCATTTATGGATGGTAAAATATTATTATCTTAGAACAATAATTACTTGTTCATCCATAGAATAAAGCATTACTTTACTAACCATCAAATGTATTTTTATGTCAGACAATGCAACTTTAACCGCATATAATGTAAAGACAAAAGAGAAAAACGTTCCTATCCTTGACGCAGTAATTACAAAAACTTCCAAAGGAGCCTATATGGCGCAGGGGCATGACGGCAAAGGCAATAAGCTTACCACGCTGCTGGGTGAAGCCAAAGCGTTAGCCGCAATTCAGGCAGGTACCGCCAAACAAGGCTGGTAACACCGGCGCCGGGGTATTCATTGTATTATTTGCAGAGGCAAAAAAAGAGAAGGGCCTGCCTCAAAAGTACCGCGGCATAGAAGTAGTACCGCTAAAGCTCGTAAACCTGATCTCCAGCGTTTATTTTCTTTTGCTTAAAGAGCCCCTGCCTGTCCGGCAGGTTTGCAAAAGCAGGTAGAATCGTAGAAAATAGTAGCTTTTCCGCAGCCTCGCTTATCTTTTTATTCAAAGCGCCACACCCGGTTTTTTACATCATGGTAAAAAAGGAAGGTACAGTTTTCCTGCGGGCCCTGCTGCTACCATTTGGATTCGCGCCGGGGTTTTCATCACCAGGCCGTTATGGACTAGCTTTGAAACCCTGGCGCTGAAACATTCGCCAGGGTCACTCTTAACACAGTTGCCTGACTGTGAAAACATGTCGGGAAGAAAAGTAAACAAAGCCCGGCAATCGCCAGGCTTCTTTTATTTTGTTATTTTGCAAATCAAGTAATGCGTTGGCATCAGGTTGGCTAACGCGCAATACCACTGCTACAGACCTGCGCCAGCTCGGAGTGACAGGCAATACAACAGGCATTTATTGCATGAAATTACGGACAGGAATAACAGCAACAACGGCAGTTGAAGGTTAATCGTTATGTACGCTTACTAAATTAAGGTTGGACAAAAGAATCAGCTTTGGGTGTAAGGTATAAGGAGTAAGGTATAGGGTTGTGATGTCATGTTCTGGCTTTTCACCTTTATTGGCGCTCCCACTCTTCATTCTTTACACGCCCCCGCCTGGTGTTGTCGCCAGCGGCAACAAGCATCAGCTAATAAATTTTCTATTAACACCCTGTAGAGGCAGGAAGTAATCGTATATCCCTGCTTCTGTTGTTGGTGACGCCTGGCTCAATGCCCTACAGCACGCATACGAACAACGGCGGCATGCAGCGTTTTCTTTATAGATGGTATCAACTAAATAAAAATTTAATATGAGATCCCTTCTTTTTCTTATAATGGCCGTTATTCTTTTTTTGTCCTGTAAAAAGCAGTCATCAGAAGACAGCTCTTTTGCGGAATGTATGGCAAATCCGCCAGTTATTGACGAAGCTGGTATTTTTGATAAGATTTCAGGTACATGGAAGTTGATAAGCATGGGAGGAGGGAACAGGGCAGGATATATTCCGGAGGTTGAGGATGTTGAATTAACGCTTAGTCCTGATTCTACATATATTATTCGGGGAGATTTATTAACATCCGGAGAAGGGAAATGGGATATTGAAGTGATTGGTAATTCATGGATGAAATTAAACTGTTCGCCCCCAAATATGTATCTGAATGGAGAAGCTTTCCTTTGTGATGATAAGTTATTTTTCCAGAACAGCCCTTGGGATGGTGCAGATTACCTGTTTAAGAAGCTGACTGAATAATTTAATAAACGGCTTTGCTTCGCCTGTAGTAGCGCTGGGGTCTTCATAAAAAGCCATTGTGAAGAGTTCTGAGACCCCTGCGTTGGACAATGTCTTTTACGGTACATATTTTACGTTATGCCATTTTCCAAGTATTATATTTACTATTGGCCTGATGTCTCGCCCCACGCTTTTTATCCGACGGCGAAGACGCGATGACGGTTCCCGCAACTCAGTCGCTGTGTATCCTTATTAAGTTCAGGTTGGTTAAGGGCGCTA
>CAYVEI010000066.1:0-22251 GCA_964450515.1 uncultured Terrimonas sp.
CCACGAGGTACATTATACGGAGTGATAGGCTATTTGTCGGATCACCTTGACTGCCGCTGGTACACAAAAGACGTGGTAAAAATTCCCGAAAGAAAGCGCATCCCTCTTCCTGATAAAGACGACCGCCAGCAGCCGGCATTTGAATACCGCGAAGCCTGGTACAATGAAGCCTATAATGCAACCTGGGCAATGCATAACCGCTTAAACCCCAGCATACAGCCTGTTCCTGATTCACTCGGCGGCAGTTATATTTCCTACCCTTTTGTGCATACGTTTTATAATATGGTTTCACCGGAAAAATATTTCGGGCAGCACCCGGAATATTTTTCGGAAATAAATGGCAAACGTGTGGGTAAGGATGCGCAGCTTTGTTTAACCAACCCTGAAGTGGCGAAAATTGCTTCGGCAACCGTATTAAGCTGGATCAGGGAACACCCCGAAGCCAGCATATTTGCCGTTGATCAGAATGATGGCATGGGTTATTGCGAATGTGCCGGCTGTAAGGCGCTCGATGATGCGGAAGGAAGTCATGCCGGCACGCTGCTGCATTTTGTGAACCAGGTGGCCGGAGTTGTAGCAAAGGCTTATCCTAACGTGAAGCTGCAAACGCTGGCGTATGCCTACACCGAAATTCCGCCCGGAACACTTCGCCCGGCCGGTAACGTTACCATCCGCTTATGTCATTATAATTACTGCTCTGCCCACAAAATCGGCGGATGCAATGATCATAAGCCCTTTATAGAAAGGCTGGATCAGTGGCGGGCAATTGCCCCACGCATTACCGTTTGGGATTATTTTACCGATTTCAACCGCTACCTCATGCCATTCCCCAATTTTGAAGCGATGAAACATGATGTAAAGTTTTATGCCGATCGCGGGGTCAAAGGTTTATTTGCACAGGGCAGCAATATGCCCTCACAGGGGGGTAGTGAATTTTCGGAATTGCGGGCATGGGTATTTGCTCAGCTTATGTGGAATCCGCAGCAGGATGCACAGGCATTGATCAACGAATTTGTGAAGAACGTATATGGTGAAGCATCGGGGTATATAAATGATTATATCCAAATGTTACATGACCAGGTGAAGCCCGATTCGGTGTATTTTAGCATCTGGTCGGAGCCGGGAGAGGTAAATTACCTGAACCCGGAAACGATCCGTAAGGCCGACGGCCTGTTTACCCTTGCCCGCCAGGTGGCGAAAGAAGATGAACAGTTGCTTAAAAGAGTGGAGCTGGCTTATCTGCCGGTTATCTTTACTAAGCTGTATTTTCATACTATAGGGGGATCGGCTTATGTAAGCAGGGAGGAGGCTCCGGAAGTGCTGGCACAGTTTAAACGCATCACCGGCGAAAACAACATAACGCGTATTGCAGAGGGAGAGGAATACGGCAATATGGATAAGTTCATACAGGGGGCTGAGCTCAGCCAGCAATTTTATACCGGCTGGTGGGTAATAGGCCCGTTTGATAATGAAAACCTGAAAGGACTGGTTACAGTTTTTGCGCCGGAGAAAGGATTTGATACAGCGCGAACCGTTACCGGTAAAAACGGGTCAAGCATACAATGGAAGCGGTACAGTGATCATACATCTGGGTATATTGATTTTGCAAAAATATTCGACCCTTCAGAAAATGTGGTGGCTTATGCGCGGAGAACGGTTGTGGCGGACAGCGCAAAAAATGTGCAGTTTGGTATTGGCAGTAATGATGGCGTGCGGGTATGGGTGAACGGTATACTGGTGCTCGACCGCCGGCTTGCCCGCAGGGCGCAGGTAAATGAAGACAGGATCACCGTTCCTTTGCGAAAGGGAGAAAATGACATTCTGGTAAAAGTAGACCAGTTGAAAAGAGGCTGGGGATTTTATTTTACGGAAATTCAGTAACAGCAATATAGCCGCATAAGAATTAAGATGCTGGTTAAGCGGCGGAATGCGCCCGTCCTGGTTCGTGTTCTACGAATCAGCTTAACTTCCAATTTAGAATGTACCCCAGGCCGATTAAGCGGCGGAATGTGTAATTTCATTACTCAATTGGGACTATGCAAAGCAAACGCAGAAAATTTTTGAAGTTAACCGGCCTTACGGGGTTAGGTGTTGCAGGGGGTGGACTGCTAAAAGGGTTTGCCAGCCCGAAAATTTTTTCTGATCAGATTAGCTCACCCTTTTCAAATACCAATAGGATGTTTGCAGAAAAAAATAATGCATTTGATGAAACGCAACTGAATATGATCGGCCCTTATGGACCATGGGCCGCGGGGTTAACGCAAAACCGGTTGCCTGCTTTTTCTTTCCGTAACAAGGAATGGAAAGATATGGATAGCTGGAGAAAAGCTGCACGGGCCCGGTTGCAGGAACGGTTAGCCATTCCTGTTATTAAAGGGGTACCTGAAGTAAAGGTTAAAAAGCAATATGCGTATGACGGTTTGCATATAGAGGAAATAAGCTGGCAATTGCCGTATGGCCGGCCAACAGATGCCATCGTATTAAAGCCCCTGAACCAAAAAGGCCGCCTGCCCGGCATCCTGGCTTTTCACGATCATGGCGGCAATAAATACCTGGGCACCCGCAAAATAACCAGAACTTCAGATGAACGCCATCCCATAGACGTTGCGCATCAGGAAGAATCTTATGAAGGAACTGCCTGGGCCAATGAAATTGCTAAAAGAGGATATGTGGTAATGGTATCGGATGCTTTTCCTTTTGCCAGCCGCAGGGTAATGCTGCAGGATGTGCCTGAACGGTTACGTAATGGTTTAAATGACAATAACCCGGAGCAACCTGAAAACATAGAAGCGTATAATAAATGGGCGGGTGAGCACGAGCATATCATGGCTAAATCGTTGTTCAGCGCCGGCACTACCTGGCCGGGTGTATTTTTCGCGGAAGACCGAAAAGCTTTGGATATATTGTGCGCACGAAAAGATGTGGATGCCGGCCGTATTGGCTGTGGCGGCTTATCGGGTGGCGGTATGCGTACCGTATTCATGGGCGGGTTAGACGAAAGGATCAAATGTGCGGTTTGTGTGGGTTTTATGACTACCTGGAAAGATTTTCTGCTCCATAAGTCATTTACCCATACCTGGATGACCTATGTGCCCCTGCTGCCGAATGAGCTCGATTTTCCTGAAATACTGGGCTTGAGGGCGCCGCTGCCCACTATGGTTTTAAATGATAATGAAGATGAGCTGTATACCCTGCCGGAAATGAAAAGGGCGGATGAAATATTGCAGCAGGTGTATAAAAAAGCAGGTGCGCAAAACCGTTATCAATGTGCTTATTATCCCGGTCCGCACAAGTTTGATAAGCAAATGCAGGGAGATGCCTTTGACTGGTTCGACCGGTGGCTGAAGGGATGAGGCTATTTCTAAAAAGCTTCTCCCCGGTTTGTTTAGCGCCGGGTTTTCATCTATATTTATCACACTGCATTTAATGAAATTACTGTTAGCATGAATATAAAAACTTTCAACTCCTCCAGGCAATTAGGCGAAGCGGCCGGTAAAGATGCTGCGGTGCTGATCCGGGAAGCCATTGAAAAGAAAGGCGGCGCTCATATCATCCTGGCCACGGGCGCCAGCCAGTTCGAAACCCTTAATCAGTTGATAGCGGAGAAGAGTATGGACTGGAGTAAAGTAGTGATGTTCCATCTCGACGAATATATCGGGCTACCGGTAACGCATAATGCCAGTTTTAGAAAATATTTGGAGGAGCGGTTCTTAGCAAAGGTGCCGCCGCTTAAAGCCGCATACTTAGTAAATGGAGAAACAGATCCGGCAGCCGAATGCGCACGCCTTGGCCAACTGATCACGAAGCATCCTATTGACGTGGCGCTTGTGGGTATTGGAGAGAACGGGCACCTTGCCTTCAATGATCCTCCGGCCGATTTTGAAACGGAGGAACCATATATTGTTGTTGAATTAGATGATCAGTGCCGCAAACAGCAAATGGGGGAGGGTTGGTTCCCGTCTGTTGAGGATGTGCCACACAAAGCCATCAGCATGTCGGTAAAACAGATACTGAAATCAAAACATATTATTTGTTCTGTTCCCGACGGGCGGAAAGCTACAGCCGTTAAAAACACGGTGGAGCAGGCGGTAAGCAACCTGTACCCGGCCAGCATATTGCAAAGCCATCCGGCTTGTACCTGTTATTTAGACAGGATGTCGGCCGCATTGCTTTCCAACAACAATTAAACCCTTTTCCAAAACCGTTACTATCCGCATCATGAGTACCGCCTTAACCAAAACCGTAGATGTTAGCGCTTTAACCAGGCGCGATACTGTCATTTCCATACTGATCATCGGGTTGCTGTTTTTTATTTTCGGGTTCGTTTCGTGGATCAACGCTATTCTTATCCCTTACTTTAAAATAGCCTGTGAGCTCACCAATTTTGAGTCTTACTTAGTGGCTTTTGCTTTTTATATTTCCTACTTGGTAATGTCGGTGCCTTCCTCCTTCCTGTTAAAAAGAATAGGATTCAAAAAAGGCATCATGGTGGGTTTTTGGGTGATGGCGGCAGGCGCCTTTATTTTTTTACCGGCTGCCCTTGCCAGAACCTATGAAATATTTCTCATTGGATTATTCACTATAGGCACGGGGCTTTCCATTCTGCAAACAGCGGCCAATCCTTATATCACCGTGTTGGGCCCGAAAGAAAGCGCAGCGCAGCGCATCAGCATCATGGGCATTTGCAATAAAGGCGCCGGCATTCTGGCGCCCCTGTTGTTTGCGGCGGTAATTTTAAAAGCAACCGATACGGAATTGTTCAATGCCATAGGCAGCATGACCGAAGTGGAAAAGAATGCGGCTTTGGATGAACTGATCAGGCGCGTAATTGTGCCTTATGCCTGTGTAGGCACCGTTTTGTTAGGATTGGGTTTAATGGTGCGGTTTTCCCCGCTTCCCGAGATCAATACCGAAAAAGAAAGCGCTGAGCTGGCATCGGCTAACCTGGGGAAAACGAATATTTTTCACTTCCCTCATCTTATCCTTGGCGCCGTGGCTATCTTTTTACATGTTGGCACACAGGTGATCGCTATTGATACCATCATCGGCTATGCCAATTCCATGCAGATCAGCCTGCTGGAAGCGAAAGTGTTTCCATCTTATACGTTGTTTGCCACTATTTGCGGCTATATACTGGGCATTATCTGTATTCCAAAATATGTAAGCCAGGTAACCGTATTAAAGCTCTGTACCCTCATGGGGCTGTTATTTACATTGATGATCATTTTCGCCAGTGGACAGGTAACGTTTCTTGGACACACCGCAGATATTTCTATATGGTTTATTGTGCTGCTCGGGTTGGCCAACTCCATGGTGTGGGCGGGTATATGGCCGCTGGCCTTAGACGGGCTGGGGCGGTATACCAAGCTGGGGGCTTCAGTGCTCATCATGGGTCTATGCGGCAACGCTATCCTGCCTCTTTTTTATGGTTCGATGGCCGATGCCTACGATGTTAGAACCGCTTACTGGGTGCTTTTCCCGTGTTACCTCTACCTTATATTCTATGCTTTTTACGGGCATCGTATAAAAAGGTGGACATTATAAACCGGCTCATGCATATTAACTGATTAAAACCGGAATCATGCAGCGATTGAAAATATACAACGGTAAGATCATAACGCCTTCGGGTATTATGAAAAAGGGCTCCGTATTGATTACCGGAGATACGATTAGCGCCGTTAGTGAAAACAATATAGAAGCCGGTGATGCGGTTGAAATAGATGCCAGGGGATTGTATGTTTCGCCCGGTTTTATTGATATCCATGTGCATGGCGGAGGCGGTCACGATTTTATGGATAACAGTGTGGAAGCCTTTTTGGCCATTGCCGAAACACATGCCCGATATGGCACAACAGCCATGTGGCCAACCAGTCTTACCAGCCACACGGAGGGTATCCTGAAAACAATAGATACTTACGAAGCGGCGAAAGATAAAAATGTAAACGGCGCACAGTTCCTGGGGCTCCATCTTGAGGGCCCTTATTTTGCCATGAACCAGCGGGGCGCGCAGGATCCGCGCTATATACGCAATCCCGATCCGGAGGAGTACAAAAGAATATTGTCGCACTCCGCATCCATCAAACGCTGGAGCGCCGCCCCCGAATTAGAAGGGGCTATTGAATTTGGAAAATATATACAAACAAAGGGTGTGCTGCCGGCAATAGCGCATACAGACGCCATATATGAAGAAGCATACGAAGCGTTCAGAACGGGGTATACCCTGGCAACGCATTTGTATTCTGCCATGTCGGGCGTTACCAGGCGCAATGCCTACCGTTATGCCGGTGTAATAGAAGCGGCTTTCCTAACGGATGATATGGATGTGGAGATCATTGCCGATGGCGTTCACCTGCCGGCGCCCCTGCTGAAGCTGGTATATAAAATTAAAGGCGCTGAACGAACGGCATTAATTACAGACGCCATGCGGGCTGCGGGTATGCCTGAGGGTGAGAGTGTGCTGGGTAATATTAACGACGGGCTGAAAGTAATTGTGGAAGACGGCGTAGCCAAGCTGCCGGACCGGAATTCCTTTGCAGGCAGTGTGGCAACTGCCGACCGGCTGGTACGAACCATGATCAGTATGGCGGAGCTGCCATTGGAAAAAGCCATACAAATGATCACTGCCACGCCCGCCCGGATAGCGGGAGTAAGCGATAAAAAAGGATCCATAGAAGCAGGTAAGGACGCTGATATCGTATTGTTTGATGAAAGCATCCATGTTACAACGACCATGATAAAAGGAAGGATCATCTACCGGCAGGCATAGTAAAAGCAAAGCGCCGGGCATGGGGAATATTGATTTTTAATGTTATATAGGGCAGAGGGGGAGAAGTGGGAAGTGAAAAGTGAGAAGAAAACCTCTTGCGAGTTCATACTTTCTTTTGCCACTTTTCTCTTTGGATTTGAAATTTAATTTTATAATTACATGAAGGTGCAGGATGACGATATGGATAATATTTTTTAACTTTCCATACCGGTTCGAATGTATATGACAAGGCGGTGCCGAATGAAGTTTGTTCTGTTGCATGCTGCGTTTCACTTTCGCCCTATTTAATTTCACCCACCCTGTAATGAGAAAAATAATTTCCTCCCTGGTCTTTTTATTGATCGCTGCTGCTTTTAATTGTAAAAGCGCGGATAATGATATTCCTGAAAAACCTGCAATACGACCGCCCGTTATCCAAAATCCTTCCTCTGTAGCACTTTCTCCGGAAGAGAGCATGAAAACCATGCATCTTCCGGAGGGCTACAGGCTTGAGCTGGTAGCCGGCGAGCCCATGGTACAGGAGCCTGTTGCCATAGTATGGGACGGCAATGGGAGAATGTATGTGGCCGAAATGCTTACCTATATGCAGGATATTGAAGCTACGGATGAAAACGCTCCTGTTAGCAGGATCATTCGGTTAGAAGATACCAATGGAGATGGTAAAATGGATAAGCGAACCGTGTTCATTGACAGCCTGGTTTTGCCCCGGATGATGCTGGCTTTAGACGACCGGCTGATCGTTCAGGAAACATACTCCTGCAATTTATATACGTACAGGGATTCAGATGATGATGGTATAGCCGACCAGAAAGTGCAGGTATACCACGATGATACGCCCGATACCCGCAACCTCGAGCACCAGAAAAGCGGTCTGGTATGGAATCTCGACAACTGGATATATACCACAAGACAGATCAGGTATAAATGGACCGGCGATCAGTTAAAGATTGACAGCCTTGAGGATGTACCCAGCGGACAATGGGGATTGGGCAACGATGATTACGGAAGATTATTCCTTTCTTCTGCCGGCGGCGAGGTGGCGGCATTGGGCTTCCAGCAAATGCCTGCCTATGGCGAGCTGGATTTTGAGAACGATCAGTATGAAGGTGATTTTCATGCCCCCTGGCCTATAATAGCTACACCGGATGTGGAAGGTGGCAAAAAGCGATTGCGTGAAGACAGTACCTTAAATCATTTTACGGCAAGCTGCGGACAAACCGTTTTTCGCGGCGACAGGCTTCCGGCAGGCATGCAGGGCGACCTGTTTATTTGTGAACCTGTGGGAAGACTGATCCGGCGCGCTAAAGTGCTGAATAAAGAAGGTGTGCGGGTAGTGAAGAATGCCTACGACGGAGCCGAGTTCCTGGCTTCTTCCGATATGAATTTCCGTCCTGTTAACATGGCTACCGGGCCGGATGGTTGCTTGTACATTGTAGACATGTACCGGGGCATCATACAGGAAGGAAACTGGACGGGCCCCAAATCCTATCTTCGTCCGCAGATACAGCGTTTTGGGCTCGACAAAAATATTGGCAGGGGAAGAATATACAGGGTAGTTCACGAAGCTATCCCGCCTGATACGCAAAAGCCAAACCTGCTGAATGCATCGCCATCACAATTAGTACAATATCTTTCACATCCCAATGGCTGGTGGCGCGATAATGCACAAAAATTACTGATCATTCGTAATGAGCAATCTGTTGTTCCCGCGTTAAAGCAAATTGTGCTGGATGAGCCTTCCTTTTGGGACGACCTGATATTCTGGAAGGATAAGCCTTCCCTGTTGGGCAGGATACACGCACTATGGACGCTGGAAGGATTGCAGGCTATAGACAGGCCTTTTTTATGGCAGGTAATGAAGGATCAATCGCCGGAGCTGAGGCGTATGGCCGTATGGATCAGCGAGGCGTATATAAAAGACAAAGGTCAGGAAGTGTATTTGCATTTAACCAAACTGATCAACGATCCTGAAGTGGATGTGCGCACCCAACTGGCACAATCATTACGGTACAGCACAGCCGAAAAGGCAAAGCCGATGCTTGAAGTGATGATTAAAACAGACAGTAACCGAAAAGGCATGGTATACCAGTCCGCTCAAATGACCATGGGGCATCTTACTACAACGCTTCCTGTGGAGGTACAAACAGCTCATCTTAAGGAAGCCGACAGGGCATTGGTATTAAAGGGTGCGGAAAACTTTAAATCGCTTTGCTCTTCCTGCCATGGCGCAGATGGCAAAGGATTGCAGTTTGGCGGTTCAGGAATGGTGGCGCCACCTTTAGCCGGTTCAAAGCGGGTGAACGGTGATCCCGGGAAATTGATCCGTATCGTTTTAAGCGGGTTAACGGGCCCGGTAGATGGAAAAGATTATCCCAGTATAATGCCACCTATGCTAAACAGTAATGACGAGTGGCTGGCCGCGGTATTGAGCTATATACGCACGAATCTCGGCAATTCGGCCCCAACCATACAGCCGGCAGATATAAAAAAAGTGCGTGATGTGGTAGGAAGAAGATGGGATCCCTGGACGCTGGAAGAACTGGAAAAAGAAGGGAAATAAAAAGAGAAAAGAGATGAGCGGATTATAATTCCCTTAGCGGTTTTGGCGAAAACCGTAGCTGCCCACGGGCAGGCTCTATATTTCCTTTGCGGTTATATGTTTTACCCTAAAGTGCGCTAAGAAAAATACGTAAAGCGTACAAAGCTTAGTGTGCCAATGCAGAAACCGGTACATAAGGTTCAGCCAACATACGCCATACTGTTCTGTTAGTCTGTATAACAGGCGCATACTTTATATTTGCTGTTTATTCATGGACGATATGAAATGAGCCATAAAAAATAAACAGATGAAATTCAGTCATTTTTTTGAGCATGTGCAGGTAGATGAATTTTCCGCTACACCCAAGTACCTGCAGCTTACGCATTCCATACTGAATGCCATAGAGGCGGGGAAGCTCAAAAAAGATGATCTTGTTCCTTCTATCAATGAGCTCAGCTTTGAGCTCGAAATATCAAGAGATACCGCTGAAAAAGGGTATAAGCACCTGAAAAAAATGGGTGTCCTTGGCTCGGTTCCGGGTAAAGGCTATTATATTACTAACGACGATATTAAGCAAACCCAGCATGTAATGCTGTTGTTCAATAAGCTCAGCGCCCATAAAAAAATTATATACGATGGTTTTGTGGAAACCCTGGGAGAGCATGTGGCCATTGATTTTTACATTTATAATAATGATTTTGCGCTGTTTAAAAAGCTATTGGGCAATGCCAGGGAAGACTATTCGCATTTTGTGATTATCCCCCATTTTATTGAAGGCGGAGAAAATGCGCATGAAGTTATTAATGCCATTCCAAGACATAAGCTGATACTGCTCGATAAAAAAGTTCCCGGCGTAAACGGCGAATATGGTGCGGTATATGAAAATTTTGAGAACGATATTTACAATGCGCTGGAGCAGGCGCTGAAACAGTTGGCCAAATACCATACTATAAAAATTATCTTCCCCGAAAAAAGTTATTATCCCAAAGGCATATTAAAAGGCTTCAACCGTTTTTGCCAGGAATATGCCTTTACGCATAAAGTGGTGCACGATATTGCAAAAGAGCCTATCAATAGCGGCGAAGTGTACATTAACGTTATGGAAGCCGACCTGGTAATACTCATCGAAAGGCTCATATCCATGAAGTATAAAATCGGCAAGCATATTGGCGTTATTTCCTACAATGAAACCGTTATGAAAAAAATAATCTTAAACGGTATAACCACCATATCAACAGACTTTCGCGAAATGGGCGTAAAAGCTGCCGAGCTGATATTATCCGGCGCCAAAGATCATATTGAAGTGCCATTTAAACTTACGCTGAGGGCGTCTTTGTAATTAATTGTCTGTGGGTAGTGTTGTGTTAATCATAAGAGGTGAATGGGGGTACTGGTGCAGGCAATGGAACGGTGACGGATGGCCGGGAAGCGCCCGAAAGAAAATGAGCAGGGAAAGGTAAATGCGGGTACCAACATTAGGAAGTGGTTATCTGGTCTTAAAATTTCAATATCCTGTTCGCCTATTCTTTTGGACAGTTTACCGATTTTAACAAGTGAAATTGCGCTTTCATATAGACATTTACTGCGTTCATCAATTTCTGATCCCCGATATAATATTCTTTACTATGTTCGAAAATAACCTGCTTATCAGCAAAACCGGCGCTGCTTTAAATGACATACAACATGATTTTGTTTTTGTAAAATCTGAATATAAGATCATTAAAATAAAACTGGAAAACATTATGTTTTGTGCAGGTATGAAAGACTATACGCAGATATACCTTGCCGATAAAAGTCAACCGGTACTTACACTGCAGAATTTAAAAAATTTCCAGGCGCGCCTGCCTGAAAAGGATTTTGTGCGGGTGCACCGCTCATTTCTTGTATCGTTATTCCATATAGATTCAATTTCGAGAAACGAAATTACCATTGGAAAAAAAATTGTTCCCATAGGCAATAGCTACAGGAACGATTTTTTTAGCATTGTGGAAAAATACTCCTGACCAGGGCATTAAGGGGTCAAGGCCGTGGAACGCAAACCAAGTGCCATTACTTCTTCATACGACAGCGTTGGCTGTTTTCCTGCAAGTAATTTTTTCATCACGGCATTGCCTGTTTGTAAAGCATCCTGCTCCAGCAAAAACTTCCTGCCTCCCGCCACCGCGGGTATGGTTTCCTGGTGAATATAGGTATTGTTATCTACTCTTATTTCATAGCCCCACCCTTCCACTGTTCTGAAAGTCACCACTTCTACTTTCAGCAAATCGTTTCCGGTATTGTGCATCGCGGTATAAATGCCTGTTGCAACCGCCAGCAACAGGGAGATAACAAATAAAACGAGGTATCTACTGGTCTTCATATTCATTGTATTCCTGGTCGGGGAAAAATTCACGGATATCTTCGTATTGGTAAGTGCTGCTTTTACCCAGCAATACAAATCCCCGGTTGTTGATGCTAAACGCAGAGGCTCCCGATCTTGCAGCTCCTTCAAAAGGCGTTTTACTTTCCCACAGGTCGTTAGCAAAATCATATTCCCAGGTGTCTTTATAAATACTCCCGTTTTCACCGCAGCAGATATAGGCCTTGTTGTTCATTACAAAAGCCACGGCTTTGCTGCGAACGATATTATAGGTGTCATCATAGCTGTCGTCGCTTGCGTTGCTGATCTTTCGTAACATGCTCCAGGCTTGTCCTTCGGGCTGCGATGGATCAAATACATTCAAATCGTTTACCGTACCGCCGCTGTAGGTGCCTGTGCATATATAAGCTTTATCGTTATACACAAACGCTACGGCGCCCATCCTTTTTTCACCGCTCATGCTTACCCTTTGTGTCCATTTTCCTGCTGTACCATCGTTAGGATCAAACTCCCATATATCTTTCAGGTAATTGCCATCGAACCCCGTGGAGATATAGCCCTTTCCCGCAATGCTGAAAGCAACGGCGTTATACCTTCCCGATCCGCCAAAATCAGCTTTTTGCGTCCATTCATCCGTTGCGGCATTGTATTCCCAAAAATCATTTAGCTTATTGTATCCGTCAAAACCAGTGCCTATATAGCCTTTATCGCCAATGGAAAAGCCACTGGCATTGTTTCTTGCTGTTCCGGGGAACTCCGCTTTCTGTTGCCAGAAATTATATTCCGGGTCAAACTGCCACAGGTCTTTCAGCCTTTTTGTTCCGTCATACCCGGTAACAATATATCCTTTATTGCCTATTGTAAATGCAATCGCTTCGCTGCGGGCCACACCCTCAAAGGAAGAACGGGTGATCCAGTTGCCTTCAGTGGTATCATCCGTGTCTGTGCTTTTGGTGCAGGAATGAAGCAGGGAGCTAAGGACTGTAATGGAGATCAATACTGTTTTCGCTTTCATCGTCAAAAAATTTGCTGCTAAACTATCCGAAAGCAAAACGGTAAAATCGTTAAAATGTAACAGCAACAGGTATTTATAGATGAATAACGTTTTTTCCCATACCAATTGGTTGCTGCGTTCATAAGAAGGGTGAACAACGGCCACTTTTGCTGGTATTGTATACGGAACACTATTGTTTTCAAATTATCACATTGCGCAAATATCATCCGGCGTTCATCTATAAAAAGCTACTCCCTGTATATGTATCCGCATCTTCTGTACACACTAACAAATTCGTAACAGTCAACGCTGATAATATTGCATTCATAAATCAGCAACAGGTGTTGCTGCCTGTAATAAAGGGTATGAGAAAATTAATATGCGCTGCGGGTATTTTCGTTTGTATATATGCAACAGGCTGTAAAAAGGCCTATATACAATTCGGCGAGCAATTCGTTGATGCCGGTATAACCAATATTGTGATGGTAGATACGATTACACCGGCGCTCTCCGTTATTTTCCGCGACTCGGTTCCTACTTCGCAGTCCGGAACGGTTTTAACAGGAAGTTACAACGATCCTGTTTTTGGTAAAATAACGGCATCCTCCTTTTTTTTACTTGCATCTCCGTCTGGTATTCCGGATATGCATATTTCTGCAACATTCGATTCATTAACGCTTCAAATGAAGAGCGACAGTTCTTTTTATGGTGATACATCCGTTGCGCAGCGTTTTAATGTACACGAGCTGTCTGCATTAATTGAGTTTGGTGACGACAAAACTTATTTATACAACAAGAGTAATTTTCCGGTATATGCCACACTGCTCGGCTCTGCCATTGTGCCTGTTCGCCCCTCTTTAAAAGACAGTGTTACCATCCGTTTAAGCGATATAAAGGGGAAGGAATTATTTGATTTGATTCAGTTAAAATCGCAGGAAGTGCTTACCAGCACAGATTTTGAGCAATACTTTAAAGGGATCAGGGTGAGCCCGGACGATCATCCTGCTGATGCCGCCGTGTATGGCTTTTCTGATAGTGTTACCATGCGCCTTTATTATCATGAATCTAACCCGTACTTAACTCAAAAATATATTGATTTTGTTTTAACGTCGCGAAACAAGCAGTTTAACCGGGTACAATATGACAGAAGTGGTACCGTGCTGGATATTGTTATTCCTGAAACAAAGGAAGTGCCATCAGCACTTACCGCCGGTTCGGTGTATGTGCAACCGATCACAGGCGTATTGCTGAAAATGCGTTTTCCCTCTTTACGTTCTTTGCTGGCGAAAAGTGATTATATTAAAATTATGAAAGCGGAGTTGATTATTTCGCCGTTAAAAGGCAGCTACAGCAACAACTATATGCTGCCTCCCCAATTGATAGCATCATCAACAAACATCAATAATGAACTGGGCGGCTACTTGTCGGTAACCGGCACTACCGGATCGCAAAACCTTCAGTACGGCGACTTAATTACCGACTGGCTATATGGCGAAGATACCCGTTATACTTATGATGTAACGGCATACCTGCAATCTGAAATTGAAAACAGCACAGACAATACCAATGGATTGATATTTGCGCCCCCGTCGCCCGGTTATAATACAAAACTGAACAGGCTTGTTGTACGTGATGAACCTGGCACGGGAGGCGTAAAATTAAAAGTGTATTATATCGCTGTGCAACAATAATGCGGAATGAATATGAAAGAATGGAAGAATTATTTTTTTACAGGCGGGATCATCCTGGTGGTTATGCATACAGGGTTTGCGCAAAATAACAGCTCGCCATATTCCATCATCGGCATAGGCGATATAGAAGAAAGTTATTTTAACCGTACTTCAGGAATGGCCAATACCGGTGTTGCCTATCGCAATAAAAGTTATCTGACACATAATAATCCCGCCTCCGTGTCGGAATTGCAGGAACAGTTCTTTACTGTGGAAGCTGCTGCGAGAGGTAAATTTGTTACTTATTATGCCAACAGCTTAAATGGTACGGTAAACCGAACGAGAGATTTTAGTGTGAGCCGCTTCAGCGTGGGTATGAAAATAAAAAAATGGTGGGGAAGCAGCGCAGGCCTGATGCCCTTTAGCACGGCCAACTATAGCTTTTCAGGTAAAAAAAGCATACAGGGCACCAATGTATTTACATATGCAGATTACGAAGGACAGGGTGGCTTGAACCAGTTTTACTGGGATAACGGGTTCAGGATCGGCAAGCATTTCTCGTTGGGAATTACTACGGCTTATTTAATGGGTTCGCTTACACAAACAGAAACGCTTTCCGGTACCGACGCCACCGATATACTTACTACCACAAAGAATATTTATCTCCGCAACCTGTATCTGAATTATGGGATTCAGTATTATACGAAGCTGAATAAAAAATGGGATATTACGCTGGGCGCTACCTATGCGGCTAAAACAGATATTGCGGCAGAATATACTACGGATGTTTCTGCCGGCGAAACTTCTGTTCACAATGAAGTAACCAAAAATGATTATTTCAGGCTGCCGGAAGCATTGGGGCTGGGGATAGCGCTTACTAAAAACAAACAGCTTACCCTGGCTGCCGATTACCGTTACCAAAACTGGTCGAACCTGCACTATAGGGGCGCGGGATATGCATTGCAAAGCAGCCAGCGGGCTTCAATAGGTTTCGAATATTCAAAATTACAGCAGGTATGGCCGTTGAACATAGAAAAAATATTTTACCAGGGCGGGTTATTTTATTCCGATTCTTACCTGCAGGTATACGGGCAGCAATTAAAAGACAGGGGTATTACGGCCGGCATTGGCTTCAATTCAAAAAGAAGCACCATGAGCTATCTTGTAGCTTTTGAATATGGCATCAGGGGAACAAGGAAGAAGAATTTAATAGAGGAGCAGTATGGCAAAATTACCCTTACCCTCTCTTACAAAGACTTCTGGTACACCAAAGGCATTAAATATTATTAGCGGTACTAACGGTGAACCGCATGCTAAACTTTTATTTGTTTTTATAGATTAACAGAGGGTCTATAAGCGGGGGAATAGTCTTATTCCCCCTGTTGTTTTAATGATGGAAATGGGTTGATACCTCCCTTACCTGATCCGGAGTTATTTATTTATTGTCAGGCAGGCCATATAATCTTATCTCTTCTTCGTTCCATTTATCCCAGAGGCTAATAAGCGTAGCTTTATCAGCAAAGGGTACCGGTTCCTTTTTGCCATACTTTGATGTCATTCTGATAAAATGGTGGATGTATACTCCCAGTGCAACATGGCAGGGTTTAATATCATCATGCTCAAGGCTGTATTTTTTGGTACGCATAAACAAATCAAAATCTCCAGACTGGATGCGTTCATCCCACAACCCTACTTTTTCTATAGCATTTCTTGTAATCATTACATTGTTGCCTAAAATCCCCTCCACTATTGCAGACCCATATTTGCGATATTGTTTTTCGCAGAATTTTTCCCAGCTTCCGTACATTACTTTATGCATTAAGCTGAGATTGTTTTTGCTAAACCCAAAAAGCATTAATAGGTTTTTAGATATTCTCCACCTTTTCTTAAATATTCTGTCGAGCTTTCGGTCGCCCATGTTTTCCACGCCTTTGGCCGAAATGAGATCAAGCCCATGGATCCGGGCAATTTCCATTAACCGCTTATCCCAGCCGGGAGAAACAACCAAATCGTTATTTAAAAAAAATAAATAATTCCCGCTTGCGGCTTTAATACCCTGGTTCTGGCAATGAGGATAGGAATAGTTGCTGCTATTCTCTATTACAATAGCCCCGGCGTTTTTAAACAGCTCTTTGCTACCATCGGTTGAACAATTATCTATTATAATGAGCTCATAGGGATGATAAGTATTTTGCTGTAATGAAGCCAGGTATATTTTATTAAAAGCTATCCCATTATGAATAGCAGTGATAATGCTTATTTTTTCCATGATACCTGATATAGGGGAATTCCCTTAAATATTTCTCTGGTTATTTTTATCACTAACGCCTGACCAGCGTGTAGTTTTTAAAAGTAAAAACCTGGTTCCCTTTCAGAATTTTTTTTTCTATGTAAGACAGCAGGCGATTTTTCCACTTCTCGTGTTTGTGTTTTATTTTGGGATCAGGTGGCTTATTGGGGTAAAGCTTATCCTGCCAGTTAAACCGGCTGATCGTATTTTCCATTACCCGCGGATGTGTTTCACTGAAACTGCTTAGTTTGCTGAGATCACCAAAATTAAACTCTGCTTCACTTTGCCTGAAATCCTTCTCTGCAACAGCGGCTCCTTTATAATTGCTCACATATACTTTCTGCTTGTTTTGCATATACCGGGGCGGACGAACCCAGCCATAATGGTATACGCAGGCATCTGTACTGGCTACTTTCAGCTTATATGCTCCCTTTTTCTGGTAATAATCCACGCCATCAAAATCAGGGATGTTCCTGAACGACTGTGCATCACCCCATGAGTGTATGTGAGGCAGGTTGCGGATGATTCTTATTTCCTTTGCGTACCATCCGTGAGATTCGATGTAGTGATTATAGTCTCCCCAAAAATGTTTATAGTCAAAAAGCAGGCCTTCCACCTCTTTGTCCTTTAAAAAGGTTTCACATTTTTTTTTAATGACCGGAATGTATTTTTCATGGATCACTTCATCACTTTGCAGGTAAAAAAGCCAGTCGCCTTTGCATTCCTTTTTTGCTATATCTGTTTGATGGGCATATGCTGTACCGCCGGGGTATTTTTCCATATCCCATACCGTGTGGATGATCCTTATTTTATCAGATCCTATGCTTTGTATCTCTTCCAGGGTATTGTCATCCTCGTCACAGTTTCCCAATGCCACAATAAACTCGTCTACCATCGGAAGAATGGATTGGATGGATTCTTTAATGGGGTAATAAAGTTTTGTAGCGTTCCGGACTATAGTAAAACCGCTGATTGTCATATTGATTGCAAGGCTATGCTTTTAATTGCAATACAATATGCAGAATTGTTTTAACAAATCAACAACAAATCTGTTTTTTTTTAGAAAAGCGTAAACATAAGCAAAGAATGCCGGGATAAAAGTTCAGCAAAAAAAAGCCACTACGGGGTGGTCTTTTTCAACGCCTTTGTTCGTGACTGCACGAAACATTATTATACCCATCGGCAACGTCAGTGATGGATGGAGTACAGGCTCCTCATTTCCCCGGGTTCTACCGGGCTTTTTCTTACAGACCATAGTAGCACTGCAGCCTGTCATTCCGACTTTGGAGGAATCTATCTTCGCTCCACTCATTTATACGGATTCCGCGATAAAAAAAGCCGCTGGTTAAGCGGCCTTTGCTTCATTAGCTAATGCTGATCAGGCAGGTAACAAACAGGGCGATCTGGCTTAAAATGATAACGGTACATTAATCTTTATACTAAAATTCCTCCCCATATTAAATACACCCCCGCGGCCGGTAACATCATTTACATCGGTGTATTTCAACCGGCTTAAATGACTTTGATAAGCGGTGTTGGCGAGGTTATTGCCGGAAAGGAAAACAGAAAACAGCGTTTTTTTATGATGCATGAAATCCGCTCCAATAAAGGCATTCAACAGCGAATAACCGTTTGTGGGTGTTTCCGTATCATAAGCCGTAAACGCTTTGTTTTGCCTGAATGTATTGTCTAACTCGGCAGTGATGGAAAGATTGCTGATCCTTTTTCCCTTTTTTAGAAATTCGCCTTTTAATTGTGTGATAAGCCTTGCGGCTGGTATAAAAGGGATATGCTTTACCCCTTCTATTGGCTGGTTAAAGTCACCTCTTACATACGAGAATGTATTTTCGAAGTGCAGCCAGTCTAACGGATGGGGATGAATATCCATATATAATTCCGCGCCATACAACAGGGCCTTAGCCTGGCTGAAGGTAAAAGCGGTGATATCATCGCCATCCACCTGCACCAGCGAATCTGTACCATTAACACCGGAAAGCTTCCTGTAAAAAATAAAATGATCAATGGCGTTCACAAAACCGGTTGCGCTTAAAGAAAGATGCTCTGTATTGACCTCTGCGCCGATATCGGCCTGCAGGCTGGTTTCTGATTTCAGGCTTTGATCGCCGTATTCATACCGGTTGGTGCCTTCATGCGTGCCGTTGGAGGCCAATTCGGCAATGCCCGGTGCACGGAATCCCCTGGCTATATTCAGTTTTAGCGTTGTGGCTTTACCGGCTTCATAACTAATGCCGGCGCTGCCCGATACATTGCTGAACGACCTGGTAAAGGGTTCAAACTTTGTTTCATTGTCTTCTGTTAATTTTTTTGAATCTATGCTCCGGTTATCAAAACGTACCCCCCCGCTAATGGTAAAGCGGTCGTAATTGCGCTGCGTGTATACAAAAGCGCCCGCATCAAACAAATGATATTCGGGTATCAGCACTTCCTCCGCTTTATTTTTATTGCTTTGCTGCATGCCGGTAATACCCACAGCGGTTTTCCATTTGTTGTTATCGGGGAAGTGGTATTGCACATTATAGGTAAAGGTGTTAAGATCAAAATACAATTCGGGCGTGTCCGGCTCCAGCACATCCGCGAACTCTTTTCTTTTGTTGTTTTGGAAGCCGAGATTAACAGAGAGTTTTCCGTTGCCCACGTTCAACCTGTTATCGGCAGCAACTTTAAAGTGTTGAATATGCTGCCGGGGAATATCGGGGTGAATCCCCGAGAAATCACTGCGTTCCGCTATTCTTGTTTCTGCTATGCCATTATTGTTTATTTCACGTATGAATTTCCCGGTGAGCGCATCGCGGTCGCCTTCTATAAGTCCGGGCTCCTGGTTAAAGCTGCTCACAATAATATGGCTGTAGCCCCAGCTTCCGTTGTAACCAATATATCCTCCCAGGTTCTTTTCATTGAATTTTGAATTGAGCACGTAACCATCGTATTTGTTTTTGTAATCCTGCGCTCCTTTAAAAGATCCGTATACATTCCAGTTCAGCCCGTTTTTATTGCCCGCCAGGTTAGCGCCAAAGCCGCGGAGCTTATTATTGGTTTGATAATTGCCAATGATGTTTCCTTTTAGGGTTCCTTCCGCGGCGGGCACGTTGGTTAAAATATTGATCACACCGGCCATGGCATCGCTTCCGTAAATAAGGGAAGCGGGCCCTTTCAATATCTCTACCTTCTGCACGCTGTATTCATCTATTTCAATACCGTGTTCATCGCCCCACTGCTGTCCTTCCTGGCGTATGCCATCATTGAGCACTACCACCCGGTTATAACCCAGTCCCCGGATAATGGGTTTTGAAATAGAAGGTCCCGTTGAAATTTGGGCTACGCCGGGGCTTTTGCTCAATGCATCAATGAGGTTGGTTGCCGCAACCTGGGTAAGCTCTTTTTTGCTCACGATGGTAACCGGTGTGGGTGTTCTCTTAATTTTTGTGGCAGTGGAAACGCCGGTTACCGTTATACCTTCATTTTCCAGAACAGAAGGCAGCAGCGCAAAATCCTTTTGCAGGTCTCCTGTAAGCTTCACCTGTTCCGTAATACTGCTGTACCCAACAAAAGAAATTTCAATAAGGTAGCTGCCGGCTGCAATGTTCCGGATCATGTATGCCCCGCTTGCGTTGGTAACAGCGCCTGTTTTAGCATCGGCAATATATACGGAAGCGCCGGCCAGGGGCTCGCCTGTTTGTGCATCGCTTACCCTGCCTGAAACAGAAACCCTGGCTATACCGCTGCGGGTATTTTTTATGGGTTCATGTAACAGGTGTTGTGCCTTTGTAAAACCAATGCTTAAAAAAAATACAGTAAATGATATAAGGAATAGCCTGATATAATGATGTTTCAAAATGATACGCTTAAATAATGAAGAATGCTTCAGTTAACGCCGTAAAACAGCAGCGCACAGCTTATCAAAGTGTAATAGCAATTATGTTTTTGTGCGAATGATAGCTGGTTCCGCTATGCTGTTGTTATGCGTAAAGAAGATGACGTCCGGCTGAGTGTGTTTACACCATAAAATGCGGAGGTCCCCGGAGCGCGGTATGTTCCGCCGTGTTGGAATGTATACCGGCAAAAGCAACGTGCCGGAAGAGGAAATTGCTGCCGGAGCTGTATTCCGGAAGCGAACTGTTGAACAGGAATACTTTTTCTACATGAATGCTGCATGCCAGGCAATGATCCTTTTTGGTAGCAAGGTGCGATTTATGCTGGCATATATCTGTTCCCTGGCTATACGCGCTGCAAACAACGGTATTGCCGTGGTTATGAAAAAGCTCAAAAGGAAATTGTGTTGCCGAAAAGCTGATCAGCAGCAGCAGCGCAATACAGAAGCGATATGATTGAACTAATTTGAGCAACAGGTATTTGTATGAGCAGGCGAAGATATAAAAAATGAAACAATGATGCAATTTTTAAGCTCATTAATGTTGATAAAATTAAATCCGAATCCGGAGAACAGAGAACCACGGAGACACGGCGGCACAGGGAAGTACACAGCGGAATACACCTTATGATTTTCGGCACCATGCAGCATCCCAATTTTTCTTTGCGCTCTTTGCTCCTCCGAGCTCTTTGCCTGCCCGTCCGGTCAGGCGGGCGTGAAATCCTTAACCACGGTTTAAAAATGTGATAAGGATAACCAAATTCATTGCGGCGGTTTTTGTAGCTTATTAAAATTCGTGTAGGTTTGCCAATCTTATAAAAGACAGTACTAATATGAATTTCAACAAGGTTAATAACATTACCGGATGGATTGTTTGCATCATTGCCTGTGCCGTATATATTTTAACAGCAGAGGCAGGAGGAAGCCTTTGGGATTGCGGCGAATTTGTGAGCAGTTGTTTTAAGCTGCAGATACCCCACCCCCCGGGAGCGCCGTTATTTGTGATCATCGGGCGCATTTTTATTGTACTATTCGGCGATAATCCGCTAACCGCAGCCAAGGCCGTGAACATCATGAGCGCTTTGGCCAGTGGCTTTACCATACTGTTTCTTTTTTGGACGATAACGCATTTTACCCGTAAAATATACCAGAAAGCGCATGCCGCGTTAAACGCTGAAAAGATTTTTACCATTATGGCTGCCGGTGTAGTGGGCGCATTGGCCTTTACCTTCAGCGATTCTATGTGGTACAGTGCCGTTGAAGGGGAAGTGTACGCTTTTTCCTCGTTCCTTACTGCGCTGGTGTTCTGGATGATGTTAAAATGGGAGCACAATGCCGATGAGCCCGGGGCAGACAGGTGGATTGTATTGCTGTTTTTTGTTATCGGGTTATCTATAGGCATTCACCTGCTTAACCTGCTTACCATTCCTGCCATTGTAATGATATATTATTTCCGCCGGTATAAAACCACGCCCTGGGGTATCTTCTGGGCTTTTATAGTAGGTTGTATCATTACAGGGTTTGTGCAAAAATTTGTAATACAATATACCATAACCGGCTCGGGCATATTCGACCGCTGGTTTGTAAACGGACTGGGATTGCCCTTTTTTACGGGTTTCGCCACTTATTTTGTCCTGCTTGCCATCGTAATTGTAATTGGTATCCGCAGGGCCGATAAGCTGATCAATAATTTCACAGGTTTTGCTGTCTGGCTTTCTGTTTTTATTTTCCTGTTCTCGTTTCC
>CAYVEI010000067.1:0-22071 GCA_964450515.1 uncultured Terrimonas sp.
TGTCAGCGGATCCACACTCAAAAACCTTCCCAGCCTCCTGTCATAAATCCTCATTCCATAATCCTGGATCCCTTCTCCGGCATCATTATCATTCTCCTTGCCATTAAACCCATAGCGATAACCTCCCGGCCCGCTCCTGAAATTTCGGGCAGGCATTCCCATGCCAAACGGGTAATAATCCTGTGCGCTCACTATATCCGCTTTATAGTAATCTATCGTTCCGTTACCTGCATCATGGCCTGTTTTTTTATCGCTCACCGTTACCAGCACATTGCCCAGGTGATTGCTTAATTCAAAGAACTTTTTGCCTCTTTCAAATATAATTAAATTACCACTGTTTTCATAGCCCATATTTAGCGGCGGGGGTGGCGTTATGGAAAGATCGCTGCCGGCACTCAAAACGCCGAGGCGACTGCTTCCATAGAGATGCTGTTCGTTTAAAAATAATTTATTGTCGCTGCTATTTATACCGTACACTGCCATTACATTACCATTGGCATCGCGCACATACTGGGTAGTGGTTGCAGCGCCGGAGGCGGTTAAGGTTTTGCTGATGCGGTTTCCGGCCGCATCATAGGTATAGACAATGGTTTCGCCATTGGTTTTAACAATGCTTTTTATCTTTCCGTATACCGTCCATTCTATTTTGCCAATGCCTCCGGCATCGTCCTTTATCAAATTACCAGTTTCATCGTAAGCATAATTGCCCGGCTGCTGATCGTCTATGTCTTCAGGATAAGCAGCCGCGGGAACCCTGTCTTTTACATGATCTAATTTATTATTACCCGGCTGGTAATGGTAAGCCAAATCATCCATTGCCACAGTTGAACCAAAACCATTTCTGTTATAGGTGAGTATATTTCCATTGGCGTCATAGCTTATCCTTTCTTTATAGTCATTCGTGGCAGTAAGCCCGTTATCCCATATATTATTACCGGTACTATTTCCTTTATACGCATCGAAGCCTGTTATGCGGTTAAGCTGGTCGTACCGGTAATTATACAAAAGCGGGCTGCCCAATGTACCAATATTAACCGCCATGCTGCTGATATTGCCATTATACAGCGGTTTATATGCATTAAGCAACTGTAGCCTGGTGCTTAGTGCGCTATAGGCATGGGGTGCATTGATGGCAGCATAATCATCACCATAGTAGTGCAAACTGAAGCTATACACGCTCCGCCCTATAAGGTTTTCCTCACTACCGGTTCCGTTCACTCCTTTTAGCCATCCCTGTAAGGTATAGGCGTAATCCATACCCTGTACCTGGTTTTCACCTATAACAACCCGGCTTAACGGCCCGTGTTTGTAATACTGGTAATGGGCGTCATGTTCCCAGTGCACTTTATCGGTGCTGGTAAATACATCGGTGAGGCGGTTTCCGGCATCATAACTATACCGGTGGAAAAATGCATCGGACTGCACAATGTATTGTTTAGTAACGGGGTCGTATAGCCGGGGCTGATAACTTACCGTGTTTATTTTGCCGCTTATTAAATCATAGCTATAGGTGATGCGTTTATAGCGGTTGCCTTTTTGGGCCATAATGCTGCCGGCGCCATAATCCTGCAGCAGTGTATCTGCATTGCCCGCTATATCGTAGTGGTAAAAGGCGGCATAATCGTAATCGTTTAAATCTCCCCCGGACGTAAACACCGTAAAAGCCACACGATTCCGTAAATTGCTTTGTTGCATGATGTATGGCGAAAGGTCTTTATGTAAATAGCTTTCCTTTGCCGGAATATCATAAAAAGTAGCTGTTACCTGGTTGCGGCTGCTATTGCTGTTCATCCAGTTTTGCAACCGGCCGGGGCTGCGGCTAATGCTGTTGTTCATTGCGGGAGTAGCATTGCTGATTTGCCCAACTTCGGCTATGCGACCCAGATAGTCGTAGCGGGTATAGCTGTATCTCGGCCCGGGCCTCTCGCCGCCGGCGGAGAGAGCGGTAGCCTGCTTCGCGTTTTGCGAGAGCACTAATCTGCCAAGACGGTCGTACCAAAACCTGCTTTCACCGGCATCCGGTGTTATTTGATGCACTACCTGGTTGAGGGTATTGTAGCGGTATTGTGTAACCAGTTCATGTGCGGGCAATACCATCGTATTATTATTGCGCGCTTCTTTTACCGTTTGCAGCCAGGCTGCATTGTAATTGGGATGCACACCTTTGGGCGGCACTGTTTTAACCAAATTTCCTGCCTGGTCGTAATAATATAATGTGTAATGATATTCGCTAACGGGTTGCAGAACGGTAAAACTTTCATGCTGCGCCGCTTCCAGGCATTTGTTGATATACGCTTTTATAAACGCACCACTCACCGAATCGCTGTATGCTGCATATCTTTCATAGCCCCTGCTGATTGCGAAGCTGAGGCTGTCGGCGCAGATTGCTTCATTTCCTGCTTCCGCCGTTATCTGTGAAACTGTGTTTTTCCCGCAAAGCCATAAGCCCGGATTAAATGAAGGCAGAACAATGCTGTCGCCACAAACATTTAATGCAATGCCATTGGTGTTATACAATGAATCAATTTGGCCACTGCTATATGTTTCACCCCATTGATTGTTGAAGTACTTCGTAAATTTAGTAATACAATCCGGTGAAGGGCATTGGTAGGTTTCGGCGTGCGAGGCCAGGTTAGCCGTATCATTGAAGTCTTCAAAAAGTATGACCTCATCATTTGTTCCATAAAGCTTCATCCAGTCTAACTGCACATTAATTCCCTGTTGAAATGCCAGGTATGGATCAATTCTGTCAATAAAGCTTCTTCCATCCCTTGCTTTTTTGAAGATCAGTTTTCCTTCGTAGTATACCCGGAAAGAATCCGGTTTAACCGACATTTTAATAATGCGCCAGTCCTGGAAATCCTTATAGCTAAAGGATGTGTCGTAATGTAATACGCCGCGTAACCTGTAAAATGAGGCGTTTGGCCGATTGGGTACAAAGTCAACACCAAAGTCTTCATCAATATCGCTACTGTCAATGTTAATACTATGCGTGCTGGCGCTCATTACTACATCGCCGCCCTGGGATGCCGCCACGGGATTTTTTATTCTTACTTCAACCGCATATTCATTTTCAATACAAATGCCTTTGATGTTTCTGTATCCTATGGAAGAATAATACAGGGGATCCGACCCGGTGGGCATATGCAAAACCCCGGTATCTGCAATTACAGCCAAATCACTTGAGCTTACCAGAAGCCCGGTATAAGAAGAATGTCCTGCGGCAACCCAGTGAACTGGGGGAAGTCCGGTATCAACACCACTATCATCAATAGTATGGTAGTTTGCTTTATAAGCATCAGCCAGGCGTATCAATGAATCTTTTAACGGGTTATTGTCACCGCATACGTTCAACTGTTTACCGCAGGTATTAAAATAAATGGAATCAATTTGCTCATAAGTATAACCGGTTCCTTTTTGCTGGTTATAATAGGTGGTAAAGGATTGCTCACAGCTTACTGTTGGTTTTGGGCAAACGAAGGAGGGATCAACAGTTTGCCTTGTGGTATTGGTAAGGTAGTCATCAAAAAATACCTGTTTGCCCGCATGGTCATAAATCCTGATCCAGTCTAACGCAGCCTGAAAATGCATGAAACTCAGCGTGAAGCCCTGCGTGTTTTTTAAAGGCACTGAAGTTCTACCGGTTTCCCTTAGTAATATATTATTGGCATACACTCTGAAATAGCTTTCTGAAAGCTCAAACCGGATAGTGGTCCATTCTTTAAAAATCAAATCCGGGTCGGTACTGATCAAAGAAATTTCATTGTTTACTGTTATGGCTTGTCCGCTTTCCGGATCTACGCCCCTTATTCTCGCTAAAAATGTTCCCTGTTTTTCAATTGGCCCGCCTTTACGTCTATACAATACAAAGCCTCCGTTGGCATCTGTGTAATAAAAGAACTCTTCACTGGGTCTGATATCCTCTTTTAAAAATTTGAACTTAAATTCTACCGCATAACCGTTTTCAAAACAATACCCGCCGCGTGCCAGTACATGCTGAAAATATTCAAAATAGCCAATCGCCGTATCTCTCACCGCCTGCGGCCAGCACAACATACCATTTGAAACAGATTGGGTTAAATCTCTTTCATATACCCTGGGGTTAAGGCTGTTGGATTGTAAGATAACCTGCACCCTTAGCGGATTTATATCATAGTTGAACCTGTTTTTTAAAGCCTGTAAACTGTTGCATTCAGGGCCGGGATATTTACTGTTACAACTATCCATGAACGCCAGGTATTCCTGAGCCGGTTTGGTAAAACCAAATCGCCTGTTCATAAAATAACCGAACAGTTCATTTATTTTCCCCTGTTGTTCAGTGCCCGATTCATCGGTGGCCGGAAGATATCCGGTATACTGTGTTTTAAAATCATTATAAGCCTGTGCTACATCGGCACAGGGCACACAAACATTATCCATTCCGCATTGCAGCGCCGGTGGCAGCGGAATGGGTGTTGGTATGAATTTACAATCAATAGTGCCTGAGCAAAGTTTCAGCAAAGTATCTAAAGCGCCGTTGCTTATGCCGGTTTGCAGGGTACGTTGTATATAAGCAGAAAAATCAGGGTCAGTATTTTCCTGTGTGTATTGATTGTGCAATTGTGTAATCTTTTCACATTCGCAGGGTTCGGGTTTCATGATCACAGGTTTGTTGGCCAGCACCTGCGGTGTTGAATAAGGAGCGGGGAAATTGAGAAGGCTGCCATTGCAATCCAATACGCCAATAGGTGTAGCCGGATTAGCCGCATTGTACAACTGTACATAGTACGCCAGCACTTCATCAAAATCCTGAAACGTATTTGTTTCGCCTGGGGCTATGGAACTGGCGCCCATCGGGTGGCTGGCATCTGATCCTTTGGTACAAACGGTTACCAGGCCGGATAGTAATTGCGCTTTGTAAGGCATTAGTTTTTGAATGTCGCAAGGTGTAAGTTTCTGCCACCACAATTCGGCATAGCCGGCACATGCGCTTTGGTTGGTATAGAAATCCTGTAATGCCGCATCTACTTCATCTTTGCTATTCATATCGCTTATACCCGTGCCGTTTTTTATGGCAGCAGTATTATTAATGAAATACGAATGGTATTTGGTCAGATCAATAACCGGGGCAGAGGGGGTATTGCTCTTTACCATGTTCAGTATAAGTTCGTCTTTCTTTGATTTGTACATTGCCCTGAAGGCCTGCCATGCCATGTTGAGGCTGGCTGTGCAACTCTGTGTGCTAAAAGGATCGGCAATTTGTTTTTGCATGCATGCTTCATCATCTTTTTCACTGCAAAACCCGGCAAAGGAAGCGGCATTCCAGATATCGGCAGTAAATCTTCCGGCCATGGCTACCCGTTGCATAAATGCCTGCATTTGGTTAAGCAATACGGGATGCGTTTTGAAAAAAGGATCGGCATTTGCACTGCTGCCGGTAAACCATGTGGGATACCTGCGGGTAAAGGCTGCATTGTTGGTTGGGTTGAGATACCCTTTTTGCTGTGCTTCTGCAAATGTTGCGGTACTGATAAAATCCATATCCCAGTTGTAGCTGGCATTTCCTACTGCAGGCTCGTTGTTCGCAGCCGGGGTTGTATTCAATATATTATACTGCATTCTTTCGGGATGCAGGTTATCGGCAAGCGTTTCGGCCCAGGAGGGTTGAAAATGCAATACAAACTCTTCGATGGTTAATTGCCGGGGTTTAAGTGTTTGCCAGTTACCGTTACGCAAAAGCGTAACGGTTGCAGGACTACCGTCTTCATTTTTATAATTCAGCGAGGCAATGGTATAACGATAGTTGCTGTTGCCGGAACTTACAGGTCCGAAAATACCATTACCGTAATACACTTTATTGCTGCCGGTTCCTGTATAATCTTCAATATTGGCGTATTGGCCGTAGGGAGGAGTTACATCCCGAAGCATCAGCACGCGCAAATTATCCAGATAATTCTTTTGTTTGGCGGTACCGCAAAGCGCTTCACACCGGGCAAGTAATTTTGTGTATGCGGTTATGGCTAATTGCCTGTTGCCTGCAAGATTGGCGTTTAAGCCGTTATCTGCAATAAATTTATCAGTGAAAGCCTGTTGGGAAGCGCCTAATTGCTGTTCGCAGGTATAGCAGGGTGCAGCGCAATTATTGGTACTGTTTAAAAACACCTGCTTTTGCTCTTCTACAAAATCCTGTACAGTTTTGCAAAGATTGCCGCCGGCAAAAATTTCGCGGTAAGCTTGCAGTGCCTCATTGCGAATAGTTAGCTTTTTGGTAACCGTATAGCTGCCTTCCTGCAATGTTTTCTCAAAATCTTTTGTAAATATTTCCGGAATGCCGGCGCAATCTGTATCAATGCCGCCTATAACATCGGTATATGTAAAAGGATTGCCGCCAAATTGTTTATTACCGCAATCATCGCTAATGGTAATTTCTATAGTATAGGAGCAGGTGTAGCATATATTTGCATCGTTACAATCTTTGATGGTAACATTTTCAGGCAAAAGGGAGTAGCTGAATTTATGATTTCCCGTTTTTGTAACCAGTAATCCTTTACTGCTTTCAATAGTAAATCCTTTTACCATATTACTGGAAGCATCTGTAAGTGTTTTGGTTAGATAGCTATCCTGCTTAGAGGGGAGATCGTCTATTTTTATACCGGAGGGCAGATCACCTGCTAAAGCTGTAGCGATGATTTGTCCGTGCATGTTCATATAGGATACACTGTATTGCCCGTTTGCATCCTTTACCATATTTTTAAAATAGTGAGAGGCATCGCCGGCTTCCGTACCAAACAATGCATCTAATTCGGTCTGATCAGGATTGCCGTAATAATATTTTGTTTCATGACCGGCAGCCAACTGATGGGCAGGTCCCACGCCGCTTTGCGCGGCTATCCGGCCGGTATTGTCCTGAGTATACTTTGTTTCGGCAAATGGGAAGCCTTTAGCATCGGGAATGAGTTTATTATTTCCTTCCTCTTTTTGAGGATTTTGAGATGAGTAGTATTGCGCTGCACCTCCCTTTAAAGGGTCCAGCGCTCCGGCGCCACTGCTGCAATAATCGCGGTTAACCAAAAGCTTATCATAATTATCCTTATAATATTCGTTTGTGTTTAAAAAATTATTGAAATGCGGCGTGTATTTTATCAGTTTGCTAATGGTAGGAGAGGGAAGCACCTGTATGACGGGTCTTCCCTGGTAGTCGTAAAAAGTTTCGGCAACTATGGTTGTGTTTTCCGTATTGTCTTTGGTAACGGTTTGGCGGTTACGCAGGCTGCCATCAAAATACTGCAGCACGCTCTTGCGTTTACCCTCCTCAGCAAAGCTTGTTGACGCCTGCCAGTTAAGCTTCTCTTCATGGCCCCGTTTATATTCAAATGAGTTAGCGGCGCTCCAGTTGGCTTCTGTACGCTGTCCGGAAGGCTTTACCTGCACCGGACGCACCCTGAAAACCAGCCGGGCGTGGCTATGGTATAGCAGCGGAACAGGATAATGATGTACCGTATGGTTTAAGGTAACCCGTGCTGCATTATTTTTAAACACATTTTTTTCAAAATATTCACTGCCGGGCACGCCATATACATTGGCATCGTATGCCGGTTGATCAATATAAGTCCATTCTAAGTCATATTCATCTGCTCCCTCAGCCGGTTTCCAGAAAACGTTCAGTTCATCGGCTTCGCTTTCCAAAGGAGCATTAAAATCAATTTGCAGAACTTTATTTTCATCACAATCGAAGTGGTATACTCTTTCAATTTGCAGTTCATTGGTTAGTTTAAGTGATGGCAGGGGATCCCATCCTTCGGCACTGGTAGTAATGCTTACTATTTTGAGCCTTACCTGAACGGCATTTTCAAATACAAAACTGTTCTTTGCTTTGAAAGGTTTTCCTTTTGCTGTATCGTAATTAATAGTGAGCGTTTGGTTTTCAGTAAGAGAGTCTTCGTTGTAGGGCGCGGTTTTAAAGCTATAGTATAAACGGTACACAACGGTTGCTTCAAAAGACGATCTCAAAAAAAAGGAAGACGCTTCGTTAATAGAAAACGTAATGATGTTGCGGGTAAAAGTGGCTTCAAATTTGCGCGGGTTGCGTTGCAGGTCGGCATAAAAGCCGATGTCCTGTACCGCGGCAAAGGAGCCTGGTTTTAGCTGGCCAAGCTGTCCTTCGAGCGGGGCTATAACCGCAGGTTCTTCAACTGCAGAGGCAATGTTCAGGAAGCATATTCCTGCAATCAGCATACATAGGTGTTTTAGCATAAGCCGGGTGCTTTTTGGTGTTGGGCTTTGGTCTTGCCCGCTCTCCGCCTCTTTTGATTTTTACTTCCTCCGGGAAGGAAGGGATAGTGCATCAGCTTCAGCGGAGAGTGGCAATGACCTGGTGTTGTTATTCCTTTAATGCAGTAACAATATGACGTTCATCCACGGTTTCTCCTGTTGGTTGATCTGTAATTTTCAATACACATTGTTTACCACCGAATAACTTTTATAGGTAGCAACGGTTGCCCATTTGCTGTTTTGCTTTTTTATAAATTTTGTATAGTCAAAAATGGTTTCTTTAAAAGCTGCTTTACTGTGCTCCAAAAAATTCGCGGTTACAATAATGCCATTGGCCCTGGCTTTACCGGCTTCCAAACTTTGCGTTGCCCTTTGTATATAGTCTATCCTTTGAGGCAGGAAGGTGTTTTTATTATAGGTGATGGAACACCGGCTGTAAGCCGATCCGGGGGCAAAATGAAATGACAGGGTTCGGGTAGCTTTATTGCCGGTAACAGACACAGAATCTATATGAGCTGCTATGAAAGCGGAATCCCAGTCATCAATCAGCAGCCTTCCTTTTTCCATACAGGCAGCCGCATTGGTAAGCACGATGGTTTTTTCGTTGTGGTATATGGCGGCATTCACGCTGTCGTTTTGAATGAATTCCATATTATCCGTTTTGCAATAGTAATTGCTGCCTTTTATTTTGAAATAAACAGTAAGGGCATCTGCTGTTTTTTCAGGGGCGCTTTCCATAGCGTACTGGTATTGTATTGTAAAACTATTATATCCCGGGCCGGAATAAGCGTTCCTGATCTTTTGCAATTCTTCTGCGGCACGGTCAAAATATTGTGCATAGCTGTTGCCTGTGATCAGCAGCAGCAATAAAACGGCTGGTGTTTTTACTGTTAATATCATGATGTTTTATTTTAGGTTACTCCGGGTTTCTTTAATGGTTTTGATGCCCCGTTCCGTTTCTTTTTTTACTCTTATTAAATATCCGTCATCGTTGTATTCATAAAATGTTGCGTAATTGTTTTCATCCAGTTCACTCATCAGCCGGAGGCTTACGGCATCGTATACCAACGACTTCATATTGCCATTGTATGGAAGAAAGCGCCAGTCGTCAAAATATATTTTCCCCGCATTTTCCGCGTTGCCTGCCGCTTTCAGATAGATTTCCATTTTTGCAGCGCCTGCCGGTATCGTTATGGCTTCTTCAATTCTTTGCCAGCCTTCAATAATGTTCCCGGATGGTTTCAGCAGGTGGCGTTGTGAAAAGTAGTGACCGTATTGGTTTGTGTAATAAACCTCAATTGCCGCGTTTTCATAAGTATGGCACTTACAGTCTGCGTTTTCCTTTGCCCATGCGCTTACCAGGTAGGTATTCCCTGCAGTGGGCGAAAATTCATCATAAATGATATTGTTTGAAGTTCCTGTGCCCTCCCAGCTAATACAACGGTTGGTGTTTTTAACAATAGCCGCTTCGGCGGTATGCACACTGTTATGAAAATTGCTTACAGGTATGATTTCAGGGTATACAGCATTGGGTTTTTTCCAGTTAAGAACGGCAAGCCCTTCTCCTTCGCCATCGGTATGTTCTACCCTTATTTTGTAGTGTTTACCATGGTACAGTTTTACAGGATTGCTGTACAGGGAGGGGTTTCGTGCATTGCTAAAATATACGGGTTCATTAGGGAAAGCATTCAGTAGCAGTTTATCATCTATCCATAGCTTAAAAGAATTATCGGCAGCCACGCTAAACTGGTAAGTGCCTTCGGGATCTGTATTTGCCTCACTGCTACCCTTTCGCAGGGTCAAATAGCCTTCCCATACTACTTTATAAAAATGCTGGTTCCTGGTTAACCCGAGCTGATTCCGGGTTGTACTTCTCCTGTCGTAATTAATAGCTACGCGGTCTTTTATAACGGGTGATGCAGTGCCGGCACTGTAATTGTATGCATCTAATCCGTAATTGTCGTTCCAGTAATTATAGTTCCTGTAAACCGTTGCTTTTAATCCCGTTCCGTTATTCACCCGGTTAATGGTGCTGCGCAAGGTTGTATCCGAATTAAACCGTAGGCCGGGAGCTATTGCCGAACGCAAAGTATCTCTCAATGTAACCGTTATTTTTACATCGGTTCCGGCGGGTATACCCAGGCTGAATTTCCCGCTATGGGCTTCTTCATTAACAATGTAGCGCTCTAATGTTCCGGCAGGTATATGTTTTTGAATAACGCAGGAGAGCCCGCATTTGCTGTTATTGTATTCATAATCTTCAAACCCGTCAAACGCATGTTCTGCGTAGGTTGAATTTTGAGTAATGGCAACCGGCATACTTTCGTGGTATCCATACTGCACCGCATTGTATCTGTTAAGAGGGTCTTTGTTTTCTGTTTCAAATCCTTTGCGGTTAAATTGTGTGCTTTGTACATTCCAAACCCAGCGAACGGTATCGGAACCCGCGGTTACCCCGTTTGCAGTGAATAGCCAGTAAGGGTTAAACCCGCTTATCGTACCATAGGCACGGATATTGGTGGTGTTGTCATTTGCCGGAATACCGGTTTCTGTTCTGTTCCCATAATAGCTGTATGCCTCATGTAAACGCCAGTTGCCCAGTATCCCCCAGCGGTAAGGATTAGTGGCGGTACCGGTTATTTGTGAAATACAGGTATCTATGGCAACCGTTTTCTCACAGTAAAAAGAGTCACATTCCTGTATAAGTCTTTCACCATTACCGCAGGCTATATATTCAATGGTTAACTGCGGAGCCGTAGAGCAGGGAATATTCAGCTTAGCGCCGGCATCATAGCCGTTCGTTACATTGCTGCAACCGGCGCATCCGGGGATAGCAAGGGCAGGGGCTATTGCCGCAACGTTTTGCTGCACCTGTGGTAAAGGGCCGGCAATAATGTTGCCGCTGCTTCCGGGGCCGTATGCATTGCATCCGTTTACATAGTCCTGTGTATAACTGTTGGTTGCCCAGAAGCAAACACGTACAGGCTCAGTTGTAAGCCCTTCCGGCGCTTCCGGGCTTATCTGTATATAAGCGTCCTGACCGGGATCTGTTACCATTCCGGCTACCATATTTTTTACATCCGCAATAAAGCTGTTTTGTTTTTTTGTAGCGGGAATAACCGCTTTGGTTAATTCATCCAGACTTCTGTTATTGAATATGTTTTGCGTTTTCGCATTGTTATCGGAAAGGGTATTTAAATCAAGGTTGTTAAAGAGGCTCTTACTGGTAACCCTGTGCAGAATGGCATTGCTTTGAAGCCGGGCGGCATTAGGATCGGATAACTTATGCGGCATTGCGGCATTATGGTCGCGGGTATTATAATCCCAGTCAAACCCCCTGTTGTCACTTTCTTCATGCAGCCCGTAATGCGGATACAATGCAAGGTTTGCGCTTATAATAGCAGCGCCGGAAGGGATAGTGGTAAGGTTAAATTTCAACCAGCTTTTTTCCCTGCTCAGATATTCACAGGCTCCCCTGGGGTTTCTTTTTCTATGTAATGATTCAAAATAGGGGGTATTGGTATACGCTCTGTATTCCGTTCCATTAAATGAACAACCGCTTCCGCTGAGCTTTTGATTATAATAGATCGAAAATGAGCTTACCGGGTTAAGCACTATTTTCTTTACCGCATTTGTTTTTGTAGTAACCATTTGGGGCTGATACCTGGCATCTTCCACTTTCCAGAGGTCTTTGTACGATTGCGCTGCACTGTTAATTACTCCTATGGTGCTATCCAGCACTAACCGCCATTTACCGGCTACCTGCTGCACCGGGTTTTGCAGGCTCAGTATATTACCAATTCCGGTGGCTGCCATATTGCGTTTGCCGGAACGAAGTATTTGTAAATTGTTACCGGCTCCTGTAAAGAACTTTCCATCTTCATCAATAAAATACATACCTGTTAGTCCTTTGTTGTGCTGAATTTTAGAGGAGTGTATGGCCCATATTTTTTTAGTAGTGGCAGCGCCCATAACAGGTTCATTGCAAATACCAAAGCCTGTGCATAGGTTGATGCCATTTTGTTCAGCCTGTTTTTCCAGCCCGGTAAAAACTTTGATCTCGTCACCGCTTTCAAAATATTTTTCAATGCCCGGGTAGCCGGTAGCACTAATGATCTTACCATTGCTGAAACTGATATTATGAAATACCGCGCCAATATTGCTATACGCGCTTCCCATTCCGCCGTAAGCCCAGTGTGCGGGGTAGTTGAACTGGTATATGGGGTCGTTAAATTCGTTTTGTGTTTTGGTCAGCAGTACATCTCCCGTTTCGCCGTCGTATAAAATATTTTCAGTTGTAACCAGGCTGCCTTTTTCGTATACCATCATCTTTTCAACAATGCCATAGCGCTGTACCACCTTAGTTATGGCTACTGAGCGAAAGCGGCTCATTTCAAAATGGGGTATAAACCAGGGAAAAGGAATGGTTACAGGCAAAATGCCAATCATAAATCCGTCTATATTGAATTCTATGCCTGCACCCTGTGATTTGAATTCCTGCTCGCGCATGTCAACCATCAGTTCAATATCTTTTCCCACCTGCGCCTGCATATTGATATATCCACCGGCAGAATCAACTACCGCCACCGTGTTGTATAATCGTTTGAACTCCGCATTCCCGTCTTCCACTTTGTAATCGTATTTCGTGTAGGCCAAAGGATTACCCGGATCATTTTCCGGATAGGAAGCGGTACCCTTCAGCTTCCCGTTCATATCGTTGGTTTCTATTTTAAAGCCCTGCGAAAAGGTTAGCGTTTTCTTAGAATACAGGTTCAGGATTTGAAGGAGGTTTTCCGAATGGTATTTTCTTTTTTCAAGCGGTGTATGCTCCACTATAGTAGGAAAATCATAGGTAGTATAGAATTCCGATACTTCGTAACCGCCTGCAGATTTAATATCCTTGTAATGAATGCTCCGTGTTCTTACTTTACTGTATCCAACGGAGGCGGAAGGAAAGAACGCTTCTCCCAGCGGATGCTCCGAATACATATTATTAACGGGAGCTAATGGTGCTATCTGTTCATTATATTCTATGGGTTCCGTGAAAGGGTTTTCTTCATTACCTATAATGGGCTCATAACTTGCCACGCCACTGCTTATCACCGTTTTATTGCCATTGATGTCTTTAACGGTGGTGTAATTATATTCCTGTCCGTATGTTGCCTCCTGTTCCGCACCTCCTGTCATTTTATTCCAGTTGTCGTAAATGGTTATCCGCTTAACTCTTAACCCGTCTCCGTACTTTTTATATTCAGGGTTATTTAGCCTTACAAAAGATTGTTCCGTATTTACCTTTTTCGCCCAGCCTCTTATCCTGGCCTGCACCGGAAATTGTAAAAACAATTCACTGATATTGTCCATCACTGCAAAACTGGCTTTTACTACAGCCAGCGCGTCAAAATCGCCGTTAAGGTCGGAACCCGGATACGCTTTGGAGGGAAGGTTAAGTTTTAAAACCTGCAGTGCCGTTTTTGCCAGCGGACTTGCATCGCCGTCGCCGGGTTTTAATATGTCTGTTCCTTTTATTTTGATCCAGGCAATAGTATTGTTGGTGGTTAAGCCGTAATCTTCATACTGCGCATAGGTAGCTACCTGTTCATTACCGCTTCCATATATATCAGAAGGCATCTGCACCCGGAGCCGGAAATACAATTTGGAAGCACCGGATAAATATTTCATTAAAATTTCTTTTTTAATTCCGGCAGATGTTGTGGCGTTTATGGGTGAGGGTAATTTGATGAATACATACCGGTGATCCCTGTACGCTTCTGTGGCTGCACCATACAGGTTGTTTGTTTTATCGCTTAGGTTAGCTGAATTGCCAAAGCCTTCGATCCGGCACATTTGCATGGCTCTTTTATTTTGCACATAGGCATAATCGTCGGATTCATATTGCACATTCATGCGTCCGCCGGAAGGAAGCACAATGTCGCTGAGTGTCCATGCGGCTGCATGTACAGCGGCCTTTGTACTATCCCATTTGCCATTAATGGTTTCATTACCATTTTGAAGCGTGTAGGGATAATCGGCATTGCTCATTTGGTCCGGGTTGTTGCCAGCATCTTTATAATTGCCCCAGCGGTCGAAACCCCTATGGTCATACGCAGGATTGTAAGCTGCTTTTGGAATGCTGTTGAGGTCATTTGCATCCTGCGGATGATACAGGAAAACATAAGGATTTTTTTGGCCTTTATTGTTCTTATTATAAGTAAACCATATTTTTTTTAAGGTTAGTTTTCCTTTGCCGGGAGCTGAGGAAGGCGCACCCTGGCAAAGCTCATAATTGTATTCGAAATGAACGGTTTTAACGGGTTTGGCTGCATCGTGGTTTTTAATGTAGTCTGCCTTGCTGTACAGGTCAATTTGTTTAAGATACCGGAGCGGCTGCTGCAGGTCTGCTCCTCCGTTTTCATCTTTTGCCCCATAGGCATCTTCCCTTAATTCTCCTTTTTGCGGATCATTGAGTGTAAAAGTGGCGATCATGGATTTTGATTCAAGCGAATGCAGATACCATATTTCTTTTTGTCCGTAGATATAGCTGCCTTTGTCATCGCTGTTATCCGTTTTCAATCCTTCATTGTAAGTTGCACTATTTTGAGCAAAGGGTACACGCCAGCCAAACCTATTATCATTGCCGTATATCCTGCTGTAATTAAATTTTACGGCATCGCCCATATCATCATCGGTTATACCATCGCCTGTTTTATCTGCATAATCTGCTGAAACAATTCCCGTAAGCAAAAAGGAATGGGCATAGGCCGGTAGCTCCTCTGCCCCGTAAAAATTATCTTTCCCTTTTGTATTACGGGTAGTATTATCCAGTTCCGGAGCATATTCCACCAACCCGGTTTGTATATTGGCATAATTTTTATCTACGCTAAAGCTTACATCTTTCTGCATGGTATTGTAAACAGGCAGGCCATACACATACCTTCTGCCATCTGCGTTCAGCACGGTTATTTCGGAGAGATGATGTTTTTTGCGGAAAGACGTAACGCGGGTTTCTGCTATAATGGCTTCGCTGCTCGCCGGATGGGCCCCGTTGTACATATCATCATCACATTTACCCGCGAAAAAACGGTTTACCGGGTAAATGAATATGCTTTTGTCTAATCCAAACAATGCCGCATCGGAGGCGTTTAAGTAACTGATCACCTGGCTGCGCTTATCCCTTTGGCGCTTTAGTGTGTGCAGCGAATCAACCTTTATTTTATCGGCATACGGCAGCAGGTTTTTATAGCGCTGAAGAAATGGAGAGAGTACGGGGTCATCATTCATGCTCATTACGGGTAACACCGGGTCGGTATCACCCAATCTATCGTAATAACTTTGAAGGTTGATGGTTTTTTCGGCCGGGTTCTTAAAATATACGGCTTCAAAACTACTGTCGGCTTCTTTAAAAGGCAGTTGTGCGGCCAGCAGGTTGTCTTCGGTCCAGCCGCTGTTAGCGGTTATAGCTGAGTTCACATGCACATCGTAGCCTGCATGCACAAGATTGCCTGCTCCGAGGTCTAAGGAGATGCTTCCGTCTAAGCTTTTGGAACGAACAGCAGCGTCTTTTACAAAGCCAATATCTCCGCGGTAGGGGCGGAACATGCCTCCGGTACCTTCTCCCGTAATATTATATACATCGTAGGTATAATTGGGGATGGCAATATGGGGAACAGGAGGGCTGGCACGGTAAGTAAGCTCTTTTTCACGATTATAATCGAGTAAAGCGTTTGGAATATCACGGGCTTTCTGATAGTACATGTAGCCGAAAGCCGGGAACTCCTGTTTTTTATCATCTTCGGCTATATATTGCCGTGAAAAAAAGCCGCCAAAGGAAACATTGGGATGTACGCCAAAAACCTCACCTCCGGGTTTGAGGTTAAAGCTGAACTGGTAGCTGGTAAAAGGTATACTGGCAGATGGGGTATAGGCCTGGTGAGCAAATGAAATATTTACCAGGCTGCGTGAAGCGGTATAAAACGAAGCGCTCTTAGCCGATAAATTATTCTTATTGTCGTTTTTATACTTCATCCTGCCCTTTGATGCAATGCTTAAAGACTGTAATCCGCTGCGGGTGCTGAACGATGAGCTAACCGAGTACCCACTGGTTTGTATGCCTGTAACTGCCGCATTTTTCCTTTTATATTCCAGTTCAAATGATGGCGCAATGCTTACTCCGCTCTGTGAGTTGGATTGCAGTCCTATACCTGCTGTAAGTGAGCCTTTGCTTCCAACAGACGACTGGTAGCCAGCAGATGCGCCCGCCGAAATGCCCATGCCTTTGTAATTATTGTAAAACAGAGAGCCATTTAAACCGATATTAAAATTGTTCAGCTCCAGGCCAAAAAGCTCCAGTCCGAGCGCCACATTGCCGCCTGCTGTCCAGTTAGGGCGCAGGGAGCTTGTTTTGGTAACCACATCTTCCCCGTTAAAATCATCCGGCAGCCCGCGCATATTCCTTCCTATAACACCCGGATTGATGTTCCATCCCAAACCTACCCAACTGGCTTCCTGGTCCATGGTTATGCCGCTGCGGTAATGAATGTTAACCGCATAACCGCCTGCATCGAGCAAGGGTATGGAATAAGAAAAATCGCCGCTGAATAAATCTACCAGGTTATTGCTGTTCACGCTTTGAAAGGATTGCATTTCGGGCTGCCCCGGACCCGGTACTGAAAATATATTTTTTAGTTCCTTGCTGTTCTTTATAGCATTATTATTTCCCGGCAGGAGAGAAATGGATGCAGCGCTTGCCACAGGGCCATTTACAATAGTATTACGGAAAACATTTTCCTGGACAATTACGGGCAGGCCCGAATTTACACCACTGTATGAACAGGATGTGTGAACGAAAGCAGTACGCCATTGTGTTCCATACACGGAACAGCAGAATTGTAAAAAAAATACCGACAATAATATAGCCGCCGCTCCCTTCCGGCGGCTGCTCAAAAACTGGTGGATCATTGATATGGCGTTTTTATAAGTTAGCTGTTCTGCGCCGAAACCCATCCGATAACCTAATACTTGTTTTGTTCCTGTAACTTGTACCCCGTAACCTATTCGTCTCTTACATACTTAAACTTCAGATTCCAGGTTTCTTTCCGGTTGTTTATCACTTCAATTAAATACTGGTGTCCGTTTTTGTATTTCCCCATGCCGCCTGTGTCCATTTCAATAAAGTTTTGTCCGTGCTTCATGCGGATCATACTGCTTTCTATTTCTCTTTTTTGTTCGCCCTGCCATTCGAACACGGCTACCTTCGCCAATGAATCTCCCGTTTCATTATTGTATTCAAATTTTATATTGCCCCTGCAGGTATAGGAATGCGCGTCATAGCCTCTTCCCAGTTTAGGGTAGGCATTGGTTTTAATTGCAATGGTGGCGGAGTTGGGTTTAACTTTAAAACTCCATGCTTCGGTTTTTTGCGCGTATGCTTCGCCGTTTCTGGCAATAACCTGCCATGCATAATCTTTATCCGGCTCTAATGATTGGGCAGAAGAAGGATAGAGCAGGAAGGCTGTTGATAAATTTCTTTGCATGTAAATCGGTGTGTTTTTTTGAATGGCGTCATATGCGTTTTGTCCTTTTTTCATCTCCACCAGCAATATTTCATAATGCAATTGCGGAACCATAGCTGCCGGAGAAGGCGGAAGCCAGGTAAAACCCGGATACTGGCTTTCCACCCATGATGTATCGGCAGGTGTTATTAACCGGGGTGGTGCAAGCGGCTCTATTTCCACGGGCACACATGCTTCCGAAACAGGAAGCCCCGTTTTATTGTCGTTCATCATGAGCGTATAACACACCCTGTATTTCCCGGCAACCAGCAGTTCGGCAGCACTGCCGCTTAATGATGTATTCGGTCCGGAGTAATTGTATTGTACCGGTTCCAGGTCGGCTTCCTTTATTTGTTTTGCGCCTTTGGAAAGGGTAAAAGGCCCTGATATGCCCGTTAATATTTTTTGTCCTGAGTGCATATCGGTCATCGTTAGCTGCACCTGTGCGCCAATGCTGTAATTGTAGCTGCTGATGAGCAACATATTCCAAAGCTGGTTTTTGTGCAACAGTCCGGCAGCGGGCAATTGCGGATTGATAAGTATTTGCCCGCATGCAGCAATGCCGGTTAAGAAAACCGCAGAAAAAATGAATACGCAAATGCTCAGGTTCTTCATGTGCTGTATTTAAAATGTTTTGAAATAGATGATCCGGAACATATCATTAGGTACCAGTGTTTGCAGCAGTGCCGGCAAAAAGCCCCGCTCAAACGCAATGCTTATTTCGCCCAGCTTTGCCAGTTTCACCTGCGCGTTACCGTAATAACCCAGCCTGTTGCTGCTGTGGTTCATCCTGTTCCATTTGAGCCCTCCGCCGGCGTTCGCCCATTGGTTTATCCGGTAGCTTAATCCTTCATCAGCAGTGGTTAAATGATAGCCGGCGCTATAACTTAATGCAAACGAGCTGTTGAACGTAAACCTGTTGCCGCTAATACTATGATTTAGCATCCAGGTGTCTGCATTATAGTACAGGAAACCTTGCTGCTCCCGGTGATTAAAGAACCTGGTATACATGGCCGTTGTAAACAGGTAATATTGTTTAAGCCGGTATGCATAACTTACCGTTGCCATTGCCATGTTAAAACGGGTTTCCATAATTTCGTTGCCCACTTTGCTCAATTGTGAAGACGGCATATAACCCGCGGAAATTACCGGCCACTTTTTGAGGCGAAGCGTTGCATGGATACTTTTGAAAACAGTGTTGCTTTTATAATTATAAATGGTGTAAGGTGAATTGTATTCATTGTTTTTTACGGATGCCGTTACAAACAATGTTCGTTTAAAGAAATACTGGTCGGCCATTATTTGCCAGGCAGAATACTGTGCATTGTAATTAAAAACGTTAAAGGATTGAAAGTTGAGCCCCATGCGTTTGTATTGCCCGTAAATGCGGGTGGAGGTTGAAGGAATATTGAAAAACAACTGAATGGAATACGCTTCATTGCTGCGATCGGAAAATGAGGATACTTTTGCTGAACGGCCGGTACCGCCTTGCCTGCCCCGTCCGAATGCCAGCCCGAAAGAATCATTCTGGCGGGGTTCATCCGGGCGGACGGCAGGCAGGTTTTGTAAAGGAGCATATTCCGGGTAGGAGGATTTGGCTATTTCCGCAAGAACATAACTGTTCTTATTAAAATAATATCTTCCTTCAACTGAAATACCCAGTACCCTGCCGGTTAAGGGCTGATGGGTACCGGTAAAGCCCTGTATCTGTTTCCTGCCCCTGTATAGGGTAAGTATTAAATTGTTACCTTCTTTTTTACCCATACCGGCTCTTGCGAGCATAAGGTATTGTTTTATATTGCCTTTCCGGCTAACCATCAAATCGCGGTAGCGGTAATCTACTGTGCCCGCTGCAACCGCATAATAGAAACGATCGTTGTATTCGGCATTTACACCTGTAACACTTATGTTCTTTGCGGAAAGCTCGGAGTAATCAACCATACTACGACCAATAGAAAATTTTTTGATCGCCATCAACTGTTTTACCCGGCGATAGGCGCCGTTGCTGTCCAATCCGTATTTTTTTATCTGGTTTTGCAATACAGCCGGATTATTGGTTGCATCAACCAGTTCGCGAACAGAATCTATTGCCTGCCGGGTGGCTGTTTTCGCCTTACTGTATGCTTCTTCCCCTTGCTGCACTTCAGCTGAAACCTGCTTGTATTTTTCCTTCTTCTCCGCATACTCCTTTAAATAGGCAATTGCCTTCTCCTTTTTGTTATTACGTGTTGTTGCAATGGAAGATATACTCTGTGTTTTAAAAACAGCGAGCCTTTTTATATTACCGGGAAGTGCCGCGCCTTTGTGCATCCATTGTGTATGATCTGCCTGCTCACTTGCCTGTGAAACTGCATTTTGTAGGGTATCCGGCGAGTCGTCTTTTATACTTTCTTCCCATGCTTTCTTATTATAACCCGAAATATCGGTGTAGCCTGTAATAGAAGCAACAGACTGACGGCTATCCATCCATTGCTGGATATGGTGTCCATCCTGCAGCCATTGACCGAGCTGTTGCTGCAAAGCATATTTTGTTTGCAAACCGGCATGCAGTAAACTATCCGTATTGTTTTGCCGGATATGCTCCGTCATTTTAGCCTTTAGTTTTTCCTTTAAGCCGGATTGCCAGTCCTGCCCGTTAAATTCAATACCGGCATCAATATAGTTTTTAAAAAAAGAGGAATTGCTTTGCCGGGTACTGATATGAATAGCTACAGGCAATGTTTTTTTGATAGTGGTATAAATGTTTGCACGGGCATTATGCTGCATGATAGGGTTACCGGCGTATGGCGTATCCATAGCAGAGCGGTAAAAAAGATCATAGCTCAGATCTCCGTGTATGTACGGAATGGCACGTGGCGAAACAGGTTCTTTCGAAATGACTGGTTGGGCTTGTACTGGTAAAGACTGTAATTTGAAAATATGCCTCGAATAATAATTTCCCTTGCAAACACCTGCAATGAATAGAAAATGATAAAAGCTGCTATCGCCTGCATTGTAATATGCTTTAAGGGCAGGTATTAAACTATCCGCTTTAATATTATAAGTTGCTGGCAATAAATGAGGTGAGGATGATAGGACATTGTTCAACTGCTGTGCAATGACGAGCATGGGGAACAAGCATAGCAAAAACAATATAGCTTTGGTTTGAGCCATGGTGTTTTACAGGTGTGGTGTTAGCAACTAAGTTTCAGGACTAAGCTAAAATAAAGATTTATAAATCGCAAATTAATTTTATGATTTTTTGAAAAATAATTTTTTTTCTCTTCCGCGATGGCAATGTGTGTTGGCATCACCCACAACAAGAGACGATATTTAATTTGGCAGAGATATGAAATAAGTGGGAGCTTTATTAAATGCAAAATTTTAAGACAGCCCCTCATTGATTTTTATGGTTACCCGCTGGCGACAACACCAGGCGGGGGCGAAAGCTTACGGCAAAGAAACAATCCTCAGAAAATCCGGCCACCTCTGCACCACACAAATAACCCTAACTTTGCAGCCATCATCACCGCCTTTACCCGGCAGCCTAAAATATACATATGCAAACCACAGATCCGCAGGTGCAGATAAAACAGGAACTGGTTAACAGCATCATACATGGATTCGGTATCCTCTTCGGCATTGTTTGCATTCCCATCCTCATTGCCCTGGCAACCAAAAGCGAAAACACACCCGGTATTATCGGCGCTGCTATTTATGGATTTTGCTTCCTGATGGTGTTTACTTTTTCTACACTGTACCACGGCTTTCAGCACCCTCAAACCAAAGAGGTATTGCAGATCCTCGATCATATCAGCATTTATTTCCTCATTGCAGGAACCTATACACCCTTTTTGCTCATCTATATGAACAATACATTTGGTATTACATTATTGTCTGTATTGTGGGGACTAACGGCATTGGGTACGGTATACAAAATATTCTATACCGGCCGGTGGAATAAATTGTCCACTTTCATTTACCTGGCCATGGGCTGGATACTGGTAACCGGCGGGCGTACCTTTTTTGTTGCCCTGCCGCAACCGGTGCTGATCATGCTGCTTATCGGCGGCGCGCTGTATAGCATAGGTGTTATTTTTTACCTGTGGGATAAATATACCTATAACCATGCCGTGTGGCATTTTTTTGTGCTGGCAGCAGCCATTTGTCATTATGTAGCCATTTTGCTGGCGGTGTAGTAAACGGCTGCAACAGGTAACAACCTATTGTTGCGCAAATAATATTTTGTCTTATTTATGCGTGAGAGGAGAAACGACAAATGTCAGATACTCAC
>CAYVEI010000068.1:0-21963 GCA_964450515.1 uncultured Terrimonas sp.
ATCAATAGTCACAATTTTCCTATAGGTTTGCCGCTCTAAAGGAGTTCCGGTATTGTGAAACATGAACATTTCAATGCCTGCCACGGGATACAAGGGAACCGTTAGTATACATAAAAATAAAAGACAAGCGAGAATGGAAGAGCGTAGCGCACCGCAGGTTTCTGCTGCAAAAGTAATTGCAGCTTTTGCTGTTATCTATATCGTATGGGGATCCACTTACTTTTTTATTCACATGGCTATACAGGACATGCCGGTAACCGTGATGGGAACTTTCCGCTTTCTGACCGCCGGACTGCTTATGACAGGCTGGTGTTTGATGAGTGGCGAAAAGTTGTTTGTATGGAAAGATATCCTGTTCGCTTTTTTTATCGGGTTCCTTTTACTTTTTATTGGCAACGGGGCAGTTGCCTGGTCCGAGCAGTTTCTGGCAAGTTCAGTAGTAGCCGTATTTCTTGCATCTACTCCTATCTGGTTCGTACTGCTCGACTACAGTAAGTGGCGCGCAAATTTTACCAGCGCTGGTATTATTGCGGGCCTGATAACGGGTTTTGCAGGGATCATTTTCCTGTTCAAAGAGAACATGAGCGAGGCTTTATCGGGCAATGGCAACCAATGGGAAACGGTTTCTATAGGCGTGCTGGTTATTGGTTCTGTGTCCTGGGTAGCCGGATCGCTGTATTCCAAATATAAGACTACTACCTTCAGCGGCGCCCTCAATTCTGGCTGGCAAATGCTGGGCGCCGGCCTGGCCTATGCCATTGCGGGAGGTATACGCGGCGACTGGAATGATTTTAACTGGCACGAGGTTTCTACTCCGGCGTGGCTGGCTGTTTTGTATCTTATTACGATGGGTTCTTTACTTGGGTACAGCGCTTATGTATGGCTGCTCAAAGTTCGCCCGGCTACGCAGGTAAGCACGCATGCGTATGTAAACCCTGTTGTAGCGGTATTGCTGGGCGTATTTCTGGGTGCGGAAAAGATATCGGCTTTACAAATTGCCGGACTTGGTGTTATACTGGCGGGTGTACTGCTGGTGAACCTGGCTAAATACCGTAAACAACAGTAGATATATGGCATACCTTATTTAAGGACCGCCGGAAGCATGCCATTACCAGTCTTTTTCAGGTTGCCCGCGAACCGGAGCCTTTTTCATCATCCTGTCGTGCAGCTTTCTTTCCTGCTCTTCCAATGCTTTAAGCAATTGTTCTACCTGTTGCTTATTGAGCTTATTAGGTTGAGGTTTGGGCTGATCCTCTTTTTGTTCTTTCTTCCTGCTTTCATTTTCCTGTTGCTGCTGTTGTTGTTTTTTTTCGTTTAGTGCTCTCTGCAGGTTTTCACGTGCAAGCGTATCGGAAGAGTTAAGGCGCAAGGCTTGTTTATAAGCCGTGATGCTTTCTTCCAGTGCTTTTTGCCGGGTTAACGCTACCCCTTTATTGTAAAGCAACTGCGATTGTAACCTTTTATCATGCGTAAGCTTAGCTGCTTTATCAAAAGTACCAGCCGCTTCTTCATACGATTCATTTTTAAAGAGCGCATTACCCATATTGAATGCAGCAACGCTGTTACTGGGATCTGCTTTCAGCGCTTCTTTGTAAGCCGCTACAGCTTTATCATATTGCTGCAGGCGGTAAGCTTCATTGCCTTTTCCAATTAAACGGCTTATGTTTTGTGATAAAGCCGGAGCGCCGAGCAAAAGCATTATATATAAAAGGATGGTTCGCATACTATCATATTTTCTTTTTTTCACTTATAAACAGCTCACCTGCAAGCCCGGCAAATGCCAGCACGAGGAACCATTGAAAAAAGCTGCGGTAGTTGAGCAGCCGGTTATCCTGGATCGTTTTCTGCTCCATACCGGCAAACTGCGCTTTTATTTTATCTGCCACGGTTTCTATATCATTTAATTGCTGGTATATACCATTGGCCGCATGGGCAATATCCGTAAGCTCCTGTTCATTGAGCCGCGATATAACGATATTGCCATGCAGGTCGCGCCGGCTTTCGCCTGTAATAGGGTTCAATATAGGCGACCCCTGCGTAGAGCCTACCCCAACGGTATGGATTACCACCCCGTTTCCGGCTAACTGCTTTGCTGTTTTAAGCGCTTGCTCATCATGGTCTTCGCCATCTGTTATTAATACAACCGCCTTATACTTTTTATCTTTTGTATTAAACCCGCTGTTAGCTGTTCTTAATGCATCAGCAATTACTGTGCCCTGCGTAGGCACAGCGTCCGGCCCGGCATTGCTCACATACAAGCCTGCAGCCGTATGATCGGAGGTAAGCGGCATTTGCATATAAGCTCTTCCCGCAAAAATTACCAGCCCCACCCTGTCGTTTTCCAGCCTGTTCATCAGTTTGCTGATAAACTGTTTAGCCCTTTCTAAGCGGCTGGGCTTAATATCCGCGGCAAGCATGCTCCTGCTCACGTCTAAGGCGATCATAACGTCTATGCCCTGCCGGTTTATTTTTTCTGCCCGGGTGGCAGATTGCAGGTTGGCGGCAGCAATGATAAGGCAACCGAAAGACAGCAGTACGATAACAAAGCGGGCTCTGTATTTTTTGGGAGAAAAGCCGCGGATGAGTTGCATCACGAGCGCTTCATCACCAATTTTTTTTACTGTGTTTTTTTTCCAGCGCAGCACTGCCCTGAACAGTAATATCAATACCGGGATCAGCAGCAGCAATAACAGATGTTCGGTATGTTCAAAACGTATCAAGGGGAAAAATTATTACTGTTAAGTTAATCATAGTATGCCGTATCATAATGTGCACGGGGTACAGCGTCAGGATACGGAGTATGTGAATAGGCAGTGGTGAATTCACTATTGCATATTCACTTTTCACCTTGTGAAACGATAAATTATCTTCTTGCCTTTCACCCATTCCCGCTCCTCACGTTTCACTCCTCTTATCTCTTACCACTCCTCACTCACCACTTCTCCCCCTTCTACATTTTCCCTTCAAAAAATCCTTCCTGTTTAAGTATGCCGTTCAGGATATTCAGGCGTATGGCCGGAATGTCTGCTTTGGGATCGGCTGTTTCAAAGTTCAGCACAAAAAAATACGGATGCCTGTTTTCCTCTATCCATCCTACCACCCATCCCACGGCGTGGTTTTCGGTGTTATATCCCCACCCGGTTTTATAGCTTATGGTATAGTTGCTGTTATCTTCCTGCAGCATCATATTTCTTACTGCCTGCTGCACCCCTTTCCTGAAAGGAAGCTGATCGAAGTAGAGCTTTTTAACCAATCCCAGCTCTTCATCAGGGGATATTTGCAGCGAATTGTCGAGCCAGAAGGAATCTATGGCCGGGCCAAGCTTCATGTTGCCATACTTCAGGCTGTCTATCCATTTCTGCATGGTATCCCTGCCAATGTTCCGGGCTATTTCCTGGAAATGGGGAACAGCAGAGTACCGGAACGCCTGTGCCAGGCTCAGATCCTGGTTCCAGTTGCTTACGTCTCTTTGTATCCCGTCCCATTTAATGATACTGCTGTCGGTAGTTATTACGCCTGTTTGCAGCGCAATCAGGGCGTTTGCAATTTTAAACGTGGAGGCGGGCAATATGCGGGTCGTATCTCTTTTAAGATTGTATATCACGAATTTTCCCCTGCCATTATCAAAGAGGGCAAAGCTGCCCTCCACGTTATTTTCATCAAAATATTTTTTGAACGAATTATCCTGCTTCACATTGTTCATAGAACAGGAAGCGATAAAAAAAGCGGCGATGGCTAAAGCACAAAATGAGGGATATTTTATTTTCATTATAACAGTATAGGTTTTTAATGGTAAAATAACGCATGTACAAAGCAACCACCACTTTAGTGAAGTACACCAAGCGCTTTGCCTGTTTTAATAAAAGCGGCTATTGCCTTATCTAAATGGTGCTGCTCATGCGCAGCGCTTATCTGCACCCGTATGCGTGCGGTATCTTTAGGCACAACCGGGAAGAAAAAGCCTGTTACATAAATGCCTTCTTCCAGTAGCTGTGAAGCCATCGTTTGCGCCAGTACCGCATCGTACAGCATAATAGGAACGATAGGATGGTCGCCCGGCTTAATATCGAAACCGGCCGATGTCATTTTATTGCGAAAATAGGTGGTATTCCATTCTAACTTATCCCTTAATGCCGTGGTTTCACTAAGCATATCCAGCACAGCAATGGAACCGCCTACGATACTTGGCGCCAGCGTATTGGAAAAAAGATAAGGCCGTGAGCGTTGCCGCAGCATATCAACAATGGCTTTGCGGCCACTGGTAAAGCCTCCGGATGCGCCACCCAGCGCTTTTCCCAGGGTACCGGTAATGATATCTATCTTACCCATAACGCCCCGGTATTCGTGGGTACCCCTGCCGGTTTTACCCAGGAAGCCCGTAGAATGACACTCATCTGTCATTACTGCCGCATCGTATTTTTCTGCAAGGGCGCAAATGGTATCTAATTGGGCAATGGTACCGTCCATGCTAAAAGAGCCATCGGTTACAATGATGCGGTTCCTGGCCGGCTGCGCTTCTTTTAATTTTTCTTCCAGGTCGTGCATATCGTTATGCGCGTACCGGAATCGTTGCGCTTTACAAAGTCGTACGCCATCAATAATAGAAGCATGATTTAACGCGTCGGATATGATCGCATCCCGGTTATTAAACAAAGGCTCAAATACCCCGCCGTTGGCATCAAAAGCCGCGGCATATAAAATGGTATCTTCTGTTCCCAGGAAAGCGGAAAGTTTTTGTTCCAGTTCCTTATGTATGTCCTGCGTGCCGCAAATGAAACGAACGCTGCTTAAGCCATATCCCCTCTCATCAATGTATTTTTTTGCGGCTTCAATAACTTTAGGATGCGAAGACAAACCGAGATAATTATTAGCACAAAAATTAACGACCTTTTTTGTGCCGGTTTTACCCGGAACAAATACCGTTATATCGGCTCCCTGCGGGCTTTCTATAATCCTTTCTGTTTTATAAAGCCCGTTTTGACGGATATCTTCCAGCTCCACCCGGATGCGTTCGGTGAGTTTTTCATTCATGTGCCGTTGTTTAAGCTGCAAACCTACGTGCTTTTTAAAAAATAACAGGGAATGTAACATTTTACCGGCCCAACCGTTTTATTTACACTTTAACACTAATTAACATCTATAGTTTTGGATATACATTATTTGAAATTAATTTCGTAACACTTTAAAGATGAAAAAGAACCAAAATAAAATCATTTTTATACTTGTTCTGCTGGCAGGTGGTGTTTTAATATTCAACTATACCACGCGTACCTACAAAAAAACAATAAAGAAGGATATGGTTTGTTCGCCGGCAACCGAAGAGCCGGTAAAAGAAAAAATATTGCAATCGGATATTCCTTTTTTAGAATCCTTAACAAGACATTTCTTAATTTTACACTACTAAATAGATAAAGGGTATAGAGAAAATCTACACAAGATGCCCGGCGTTTTCCAATGCCGGGTCTTTTTTTAGGTATCAGGTGTCAGCCGTGAGGAGGAGCATTACTAACGACAGGGTAAATACTCCTTCTTTGTACTGCCCATAGCTTAGGGCTGATCGCTAACAGCTCCTTCGGATTTGCGGCAATCAGCTTCTATGTATCAAGCAACCATAAACGTCCAAACCACAAACTCCAAACTTCCAAACACCAACCCTTTCATTGTTCAAATTGATTATTTTACTTACTTTGATCAATTAAATTGATTGGTAATGACCTTTATTCAACTGGAATATATAGCAGCTTTAGATACCTTCCGGCATTTTACCTTAGCCGCAGACCATTGTCATGTTACACAGCCCACGTTAAGCATGCAGGTTCAAAAGCTCGAGGAAGAATTGGGGATTGTTATTTTCGACCGCAGCAAACAGCCCGTGATACCTACTGCTATGGGTATGGAAGTAATAGGCCAGGCCAGGAATATTCTTACGCAAAGAGATGCGCTCCGCGAGCTGATTGAGTATAAAAAAGGTACGCTTACGGGCGAACTGCGCATCGGTATTATTCCTACCCTGGCGCCTTATTTATTGCCTTTGTTCATTCAGCAGTTTGCCCAGCAGCACGCGAAAGTAAAATTAGTAATAAGTGAAATAACTACAGACAGCATTATCCATTTACTCAAAGAGGGAAAGATAGATGCAGGGATACTGGTAACGCCGCTCCAGCAAAAAGGAATTAAGGAGCATGTGCTTTTTTATGAAGAGATGCTCGTGTACGTGTCTAAAAAAAATGCGCTTTACCAAAAAAATTATGTGCTGGCGCAGGATATTGATCCCAATAAATTATGGCTTCTGGAAGAAGGGCATTGCTTCAGGTCGCAGATCGAAAACCTTTGTGAATTAAGAAAGCAAAGCCGTGCGGGCAGCCATTTTGATTATGAAACCGGGAGTATAGAAACCCTCAGGCGTATGGTGGATATTAATGATGGCATTACCATTATGCCCGAATTGGCCACATTGAACATGCCGGCAAAGCAATTACAGCTCATACGCAAATTTAAAAATCCTGTTCCTGTACGCGAAGTAAGCCTGGTGGTACAGCGCGATTTTGTGAAGAAGCGGCTTATAGATGCGCTGCGCGAATCCATTTTGCTGGCTGTTCCGGAAAAGATCAGGAAAAACAAGAGCTCAAATATCATAGCCATTTAAACGCATGCCCGGGTTACCTGTTTTGTAAAATGCTGTCTAAGGCGGCATGAAACTGCGGGTAGTCATTGAGGTTATTATGCCCGGCATTTTCAATGGTAATGAACCGGTCTTTGGGATGCATAGCTGTTGTTAGCCGGCGCGCATTGCTGTATGGAATTACCCTGTCTGCAGTACCATGGAAAACAATGACCGGTGCGTTAACCAGGTTGAGATAGGTATGCACAGGTAATTTATATTTAAGCAGCGTATTTACAGGATATATGGGCACATAATGCTGCACCAGCGACGTCATGCTGTAATAAGGCGTTTCCAGTATAAGCTCCTTACAGCTTCTTTTAGCGGCTAACCAGGCGGCCACGCCCGTTCCCAGTGATTTCCCGTATATAATAATGCGGTTTGCAGGAAATGCGGAATGTGCCATAATATACAGTTGCGCCGCATCATCGTACAGTTTTTGCTCGGTGAGCCGGCCGGTGCTTTTACCAAAACCGGGATAATCTATCATCCATACTTCGTATCCGTTTGCTGTAAAACCGGAAGCATAGGCGGCATACCAGCTAATATTTTTTCGGTTGCCATGGAAATACAATACTACCCCGCGGGGCACACTGTCTTTGGTAAGGAATTGTACAATGTTCATATTGCTTTCTTCATCCACAGCCACATTCACTTCCCTGTTACCTGCAGCAAAGCCATAAGCTTTGCTGCGCGGCACTGCCTCTGGATGAAATAAAAGGCGATCCTGCAATATATACAGGGCAATACCCAGCAGCAGGTATATCACCAGGGCAATATTCAGCCATCGCAACCATTTTCTCTTTTTGTGTATTTGCAGCCTGTTCGCCATACTAATATTTCAGGATATCCCTGATAAAATTATGATATTCGGTAAACGAAGGTAAATTATTATGACCGCCGCCCGTGATGCGGATCAAAGTGATTTTATGCGGGTTGAGCTGCTGCAGCTTTTCGCTGTGGCGTACAGGTATAAGCCTGTCTTTTGTGCCGTGAATAATGTAGGTATGGCAGTTCACGCGTTTGATCCATTTGTCGGTTCGCAGGCGGTACCGCAATACATATTTAACGGGAAGAACAGGTAAAAACCTTTCCACTACTTTTTGAAAATTATAGAAAGGCGCATCTAAGATCAGGTAGCGGGGTTTGTTTTCGGAAGCAATTTTTGCGGCAAAGCCACTGCCTAAGCTCCGGCCATATACGAGGATGTGATTCTCGGGGTACTGCTGCGTGAGCCGGCTATAAACAAATTGCATATCGCTGAGCATTTTAGCTTCGCTGCGTTTGCCTGTACTTTTGCCAAACCCGCGGTAATCTACCAGCACCACATCGTACTGGTACCTGTAAAAATCCCTGGCATATTTGGCCCATCCTTTAATGCTCCTGCTGTTGCCATGAAAATAAAGAATAAGCCCGAAGGGATCTTTTACATAAAAATGGAGACCATTAATGCTTACGCCGGGCTCTATATCAAAAAATAGCTCCTCAAAAGGGGCATCATAGTGAAACTTAAAATCAGCAGGTAGCCTTTCCGGTTTAAAAATAAACCGGTCCTGTACAAAATATAGCAAAATGGTTAATGCAACAATTCCGCTAATGATATATAAAAGGGTGGCAGGCAATACAACAGGCGTTTATTGCATGAAATTACGGAAAGAGACGATGATTCACCCGTTTCAGTTGTTGTGCTATGGACCCCGTTGGGAAATAAGGTGCTTTATCTGTTCTTTTGTCTTTATTCCCTGCTTCTGTTGTTGGTACGCCTGCCACATTATCCACCCTGCATACACAACAACGGCGAAGCTATAGGAACACCAACGCCGGAGAAAAAGGCATTAACACCTGTTGGAAAGATATTGTACGCACCATGAACACACACAAAATAGTAACGACTACTATGGAAAACCAGTGGGGGCAACAAATCCGCATCCGCCAGTGCAGCAAACCCACTCAGGCAGTAACAGCTATTTATAACAACCTGGGTTATAAACCCAAGCCCTTCGGACGTAAAAAATCTGTAGTCTCCCAAAGCGCACTCAAAAAAAATGAAGCCCAACAAAACCAATATATCCGGAGCGGGTAGCTGCAATGTGGGTTAAACCCGATCACCAGCCGTTGTGGGCCGGCTATAAAACCCCGGCGCTGAACGATGCGCCGGGGTGTCACGTTTCACACAGTTGCTATGCTGTGAAGACCCCGTTGGGAAGAAATGTTCCGGTTTTGTTCCAAATATAAAATACAATATTTTGTAATGCAAGTCAACAGGTTTGGCTTACTCACAGTATCAATGCTACAAGACCTGCGCCAGTAAGTTAACGGCGGACAGGTAGCATGGTAGAAAATAGTAGCTTTTTCCCGTCCCGTTTATCTTTTTATTCAAAGTGCCACACCGGGTTTTTTACATCATGGTAAAAAAGGAAGGTCCAGTTTTCCTGCCGGCCCTGCTGCCACCATTGCTGCCGCAGCTCCATACATTTTTTGCCATCGTAATCATATTTGGCTACAAACCTGCTTTTCATCTGGTGCAACTGGGGCGCGTCATCTGCACCATAAAAAATAGTTTCCCCGTTTTCCGCTATCCAGAATACCTGGTGCCAGGGGCTGTGAGCGCCCGTAACCTCGTAACGGATATAATCATCAATAATGCCATCTCCCTGTAAAAAATGTACATTGCCGGCCTGCTGCAGTATTTCAATTTCACCGGGCAGGTATGATGGTAAGCCTTTTTGCAAAACAAACGATAATTCTTTCTGTTGTACATAATAGGTGGCATTAGGAAAACTCAGGAAACGCTGGCTGAGCATTGTATCGTTCAGGCTCACCCCGCCCGCATGATCTTTATGCAGGTGGCTCATCAGTACTTTGGTAATGTTCAACGGGTCAATGTCGTTGCTGATAAGGTTCTGGTGGAGCTGCAGTGTGCCATCCGCATTGGTAAAGCCCAGTCCTGTATCTATCAGCAGCACATCTTTTGAGGTAATAACAACAAAGGGTTGAATTTCTACCAGCAGGCTTCCGGCAGACCTTTGCTGAAGATCATCATTGGTAAGGTTGAAGGGTACAAATAATTTAGACTGATCAATTGTAAAACTGCCTTCGCTTAGCGGAATAATTTTCATAAGGCAAAGGTATTAACCAATCTCAAATTTGAGATTTCAAATTTCAAATTGAAATTAGCGGAGTACCATCTGCCGGTCTTTATCCAGGCGAAGCAATATAAATACCATAGCGCTAAAAGTTACCAGCGAAAGCCCTCCATAGCTAACAAAAGGAAGCGGGATACCAATTACCGGCGCCAGGCCCATTGTCATGCAAAGATTGATGGCAATGTGAAAGAAAAGCACAGAAGCCACGCCATAGGCATAACACCGGCTAAACGTGCTTCGCTGCCGTTCGGCGATAGTAATGATCCGGAAAAGAAAAATAACATAAATAGATATAAAAAACATACTGCCTGCAAAGCCAAAGCCTTCTCCAATGGTACAGAAAATAAAATCAGTTCTTTGTTCAGGCACAAAGGCATAGCGGGTTTGGGTACCTTTTAAAAGCCCTTTGCCAAGCAGCCCGCCGCTGCCAATAGCAATTTTACTTTGCTTAACGTTATAGTTCCCTGCATCTTTTTTTTGCGTGGTGTTTTTTTCAATATCGGCGAGCGCAGCAGCATCTCTGGGAATATAATCCTTACCAATGGTATCGTATATGCGTTTCACCTGGTAAGGTTGCAGCACATGATCAAAAATAAAAGGTACGGCAAAGCGCTGTATGCTTACACAAACAGCCCATATAGTAATGATCCAGAATAAAACGGATCTGCGGCGCTTGATTTGCCTGCGCATAAAATAGGCGGTAAGCAGGGCAATGCCGGTAAGGATAAGCGCCAGTATATTGGGCTCCATCAGTAAGGTAGCCACTACCAGTATAGCAAACGAAAACCCGATTACCAGCACAATAGCGGGCAGGCCTTCGCGGAACATCACCAGGAAAAATGAAAAATACACGAGTGCCAGCCCGGTTTCTTTTTGCAAAATAGCCAGCAATGCGGGTGCAACCACAATAGAGGCGGCAATTAGCTGCGACCGGAGCTTAGTAAAATCCGTTTCAATACGGGAAATGTATTTCGAAAGCGCCAGATTGGCAAACACAATACACAACTGTATGGGCTGCAACTGAAAGGCATTGCCGAATTTAATAATAGATTCGGTTCCTTTGATGTTGGAGTGAAACGGGAAAACGAGCAACAATAAAAAAATGCCGGCAGTATACCATAAATTAGCTGTTGCCGTAAAAAATTTACTGTCGGTTAACATGATCACAACACCCATAAAAAGCGACAGGATAAAGAACATGGATTGCTTTCCGTAATCGGTTCTGAAAGAAAGGAAGCTGTCTACTATATCATCGCCTTCATTATAGGTAGCGGCAAAAATGCTTACAATGCCTATAATGCATAATAAAATGTACAGCCATAGCAGCAAGCCGTCTGTACTCTTTGTTATGCCATTATTGGTTCTCATCGGGCTGCCTGGTTTTTAAGATGCCTGTTATCATTAATATACCATTCCGCTTCGTGTTTACGAACGGGCTTTTTTACAGGAATGGCGGGTTTATCCGGCACGGTATCGCCGGCAGGCGGGTTCGGGTGCTTTTGTATGGAGCTGCCTGTAATACGCTTCGTGCTGTCTTCGTCCATTTTTACTTTTACGGGCTGTATTGTTTTTGCCGGTTTTTTTTCATTGCCGGTATACCCACGTAAATATTTTTTGATATAGCTGCTGTCTTTCCTCAGGTTAAAATAAAAATAAGCCCTTGTAGAATCCGCGATGAATTGCTTGCGCTTAAGATAGGAAGGCATGAGGTTGGTATTGGATATTCTTTCTACCTCTTTCATCCTGTCGGTTCTTATGGAATCTGTAAGGTATTTTTCTATGAGGAAGGAAGCAATAGGAGATGCCCAGGTTGAGCCAAAGCCGGCGTTTTCTACTGCAACGGCTATAGCAATTTTAGGGTTTTCTCTCGGTGCAAAGCAAACAAACATCGAATTGTTGGGCAGCTTAATGCGTTTGCCATCAAGGATAGTATATTTTTCGGATGTGCCTGTTTTAGCGCAAATATTAATGCCGGGTATCCGGGCGCTCCGCGCTGTGCCGCTTTCCACCACATCCTGCATGCCGGCATGTATAACTTCGTAATCCTGGTCTGATATATGGGTTAATGCCGGATGCTTTTCCCTGAATTTATTCAGCAGGGTATCTTTCGCCGTTTCATTTTCAAATTTTTCTACAAAATGAGGCGTGTAATAATAGCCCTTATTGGCAATAATGCACATGGCGTTTGCCAGTTGCAGCGGCGTTACCTGCATCTTATCCTGCCCTATGCCAAGGGTAACATTGGTGCAGGAATTCCATGATCCCCTGTAATCTTTATTATATTCGGTGGTATCCGGAATATTGCCCGGCAATTCATTGGGCAGGTCTACGCCCAGCCTTTGCCCCCAGCCAAAGGCGCTCATGTAATCCTTCCACCGGGTATATCCTTTTTTTACAGCCCTGTCTTTATTGTTATCTAATACGAGCCTGTATACCTGGCAGAAATAAGAGTTGCAGGAATTGGCCAGCGCCAGCCGCATATTGGCGGCATGCCCCGGGTTGTGATGCTCACATCTTATTACTTTGGCGCAGCCATAATAGGCGCCGCTGCACGCCACCCCATAATTAGCGGTAATAACGCCCATATCAAGCGCTACCAGTCCGCCAATAGGTTTAAAGGTAGAGCCAGGTTCATAGAGCCCTCTTGTAGCCCGGTTCATAAGCGGGCCGGATACATCTAATGCCAGGGTTGCGTATTTTTTCCGGCGGGTGCTGCCGGTAAGATCATTAGGGTCGAATGAAGGTCCTGAAACCATGGCAAGAATGCCTCCTGTTTGAGGGTCAATAGCCACTATGCTGCCCACCTTATTGGTCATTAATTTTTCTGCCAACTGCTGCAATTCAATGTCTAAATAAGTATACAGGTTACGTCCGGCCACCGCCACGGTATCATACTTGCCGTTTTCCCATGATCCCTGGAGGCGGTTCCTGTTATCCTTGATCAGGTTTTGAATACCTCTTTTGCCCATCAGCACACTTTCGTAATATTGTTCCAGCCCCGACCTTCCCACAAAATCACCCATCTGGTAAAAATAATTGCTTCTCCGGATGATGGCGGTATCTACCTCACCAATATCACCCAGTAAATGGGCTCCTGCATTAAACAGGTAATTTCTTATCGGCCGTTCTATAAGCGTAAACCCGGGAAACCGCCAGATATTTTCCTCTAACCTGGCCTGGAGCTCAAGCGGCAGCAGCCCTTCAAAAACAGAAGGCCGGTAACGCCCGTTTTTAATTATGGCCGTAATGATCCTTTCCCTGAATTCGGTGGTATCTATGCCCAGCAGGTTACATAAAAAAGAGGTATCTACCTTTCTTACCTCATAAGGGGTAACCGTAAGATCATAAATAATGGTATTGTTCAGAATGGCTTTATTGTTCCTGTCAAAAATAATTCCCCTGTCGGGGTATACTACTTTCCTGTACACGGCATTATCGAGCGCCAATAGCTTATACTTATCGGAAACTACCTGCAGTATGAATAAGCGAACCACAATAATTAAAAATGTGGCTCCAAAAATGAGTCTTATAATGGTTTGTCGTGATTGGTTGAACGCAGGCATAATAACCCCCTATATATTTGTCCTGAACTTCTGTTTCCTGTAAAATAATATTTCTGTGATCATTATCAATAAAAAGCTAACGCCTGTAGTGGCTATTACCTTGCCTAAGAAGTACCAAATATTTGCAAATTGCAGCCATTCCAGGAAAACAAGGTAAACATTATGGACAAAAGCCAGTATCAATACATAAACGATATATGGAGACCATCCCATGCTGGAAGGCGCAGGAGCAATATAGTTAAAGTCGGAATCTTCCTTTGAAATAAGGATATTGATCATAAAGGGGCGCATATAAGCTGTTAAGGTGCAGGCAGCGGCATGCAGCCCGGGTGTTTTAGTAAAAAAATCAAGACAAAGCCCAAATACAAAACCTACTATGGTTAAGGAAAGCCGGGGTATTTTAAAGGGCAGCCATAATATAAAAAGAAAATAGAGGTAGGGTGTAATGAACTGGTGCAGGGGCGGTATTTTATTCAGGATAAACACCTGGAATAAAATAAAAATAACAAAACGGATAATATTTTTCAGCAATTCGCTCATCATTACTCCTGTTTGTGTGTTGCTTTTTCTAAAGCATCCTGTTCTTCCTTTTGCAGATTTTTTACTGCGTATACAAATTGGATATTAAAAAAATTGGTAGAGGGCTTCACGCTCAGCAAATAAAAATTGCTGCCTTCCAGGCTTTCCACATCCACGATAATACCTATGGGCTGTTCCGGGGGGAAAGTAGAATACCTGCTGGTTACCACCGTATCGCCCTTTTGTACCGGTGCCGATTTAGGAATATTCCTGAAAGTAAGCAACTGCGGATCTTTGCCATCCCATTCCACGCTGCCGGTTTCCCCGGTTTTTAATAAGCTGGCGCTTATCCGGCTTTGGCGGTGCAGCAGGCTCATTACGGTGGCCATATTGGCGCTTACATTAACGATTGTTCCGATAACCCCCGAAGGGCTTACTACGGCCATGTCTTTGGTAAGTCCCTGCTTATAGCCCCTGCTGATCGTTAAATAATTGGTTTGGGAAGTAACGGAGTTATTAATGACTTTGGCGGGAAAATACAAATAGCGCCGGTAGGGCTCAAGCGAATCAACTTTTATGGAATCTACTACAAATTCGGTAGTGGTATCTGCGGGAAGAAAATCATGCTTTAATAAATTGCGCAGCTTCTGATTTTCTTCAACAAGCAATGCATTGGTTTTTTTGAGCTGAAAATAATACTCCACCGTATTGTACCGGTTGCTTATTTTGCCGGTTATTTCGCCTGCAACATCCATAAATGCAGCTTCGTGGAACCTGTTGTATTGAAACAGCATATACAGGGCAACCGCCTGCATTATAATGAAGAAGAGGAAATTAAAATAACGTCTGACAAAAAGAAAAACATTTCGCACTTCGTTGTGTTTTTACAATTCTACAATCTGAATACCGCCGGAAACCTTTTTACAGCGAAAGTGTAGAATCAGCAATAGTGTTATTTATCTCATTACAAAGGGGTAGCGTTGATAGTTCTTAAGGGCAATCCCCGTTCCCCTTACCACACTCTTTAAAGGATCATCAGCCACATGCACGGGCAATTTAATTTTCTGGCTTAACCGTTTATCCAATCCACGCAGCAGCGCCCCGCCGCCGGTAATATAAATGCCCCTGCGGTAAATATCAGACGCCAGCTCAGGAGGCGTGGTTTCCAATGCTTTAAGGATGGCTTCCTCGATCTTAAAAATGCTTTTATCCAAGGCTTCGGCCACTTCCTGGTAGCTTACCATAATTTGCTTGGGTATACCCGTTACTAAGTCGCGGCCGTTAACCGGAAGGTCGTCTGGCGGATTATCTAAGTCTTTCATAGCGGCCCCTATCTGTATCTTTATCTGTTCTGCTGTTCTTTCACCAATGAGCAGGCTATGGTAACGGCGCAGCGCTTCCATAATATCGGCGGTAAATTCATCGCCGGCAATACGGATAGACTGGTCGCAAACAATACCTGCCAGGGCAATAACCGTAATACCCGTAGTTCCGCCACCTATATCAACGATCATATTTCCTACCGGCTCTTCCACATCTATACCAATACCCAGCGCGGCGGCCATAGGCTCATGCAATAAATATACTTCTTTGGCGCCCGCCTGTTCCGAACTGTCTCTTACCGCACGTTTTTCTACTTCGGTAATGCTCGAAGGAATACAGATCATCATCCGCCAGCTTGGAGGAAACAGGGGCTTCTTGGGATAGATCATTTTGATCAGTTCCCTTATCATCAGCTCCGCCGCATTAAAGTCGGCTATCACCCCGTCTTTTAAGGGACGTATCGTGCGTATACTTTCATGGGTTTTTTCATGCATCATCAATGCCTTTTTGCCCACCGCAAGTACATTTTTAGGATTATTCCTGTCTAATGCTATAATAGAAGGTTCATTTACTACTATTTCATCATTATGAATAATAAGGGTATTAGCCGTTCCCAGATCTATAGCAATTTCCTGTGTAAACCAGTTGAAAAGACCCATAATTGATATTGGAGAAATGTGGTTCTAAAATAATGTTTGCAAAGTTGTTGTAAATAATTTGAAATACAACGGCAAAACCTTGATTTTTATTGACTTTGAGGGAAATAATTTTTTTCATATTTGCGGCCGTTGCCGGGTAATTGGTAATTTCCCGGTCGTAATGTTGCCCGGTGGCAGCTTATATCCGTAAGCAGCCGCCCGGCAATGCGGCTTTAATAAAATTCGTATCCAATATCCGAACGGAAATGCATGCCGTCGAACTGAACAATATCGAGGATAGCTCTTGATTTTTCAACCGCCTTCTGCAACGTATTTCCAAAGGAAGTTACCGCCAGCACTCTTCCGCCATTGGTAACGGTTTTATCGTCTTCCTGTTTGGTGCCGGCATGAAACACTATGGCGTCATCTTCCTGTACCAGGTCCAGTCCATCAATGAGCAGGTCTTTTTCATATTCACCCGGGTATCCGCCGCTTACCGCCACTATGGTAACCGTTTGCCTGCTGTCGGTTTCCAGTTTTATTTCATGCAGCCGCTGCCCGGCTGTTGCCTCAAACAGGGCTACCAGGTCGTTTTTCAGCCGGGGCAGTACGGCCTCTGTTTCGGGGTCGCCCATGCGGCAATTATATTCAATAACATAAGGTTCATCGTTTACTTTAATTATCCCGAAAAAGATAAACCCGGCATATTCAATCTGCTCTTTTTTCAGTCCGCTGATCGTAGGATCAATAATGGTGCTGATCACTTTCTGCATAAAGGTTTCATCTGCAAAAGGCACCGGGCTAATGGCGCCCATGCCACCGGTGTTCAGGCCTTTATCGCCTTCATCAATGCGTTTGTAATCCTTGGCTTCCGGCAGCAGCACGTAATTTTCCCCGTCGGTAAGTACAAACACGCTTAGTTCTATTCCCGAAAGAAAATCCTCCACCACTACTTTTTTACTGGCATCGCCAAATTTAGCCTGCTGGATCATCAGCTCAAATTCTGCCATTGCCTCCACGTGGTTCTGGCAAATGATCACGCCTTTGCCTGCGGCAAGCCCGTCGGCTTTCAGCACAATAGGCGTGGCATGCGACTGCAGGTAGCTAATGCCCTCTTCATAGTTGCCCGCATCAAATTCTTTATACGCAGCAGAAGGAATGCCATGCCGCTGCATAAATGCCTTGGCAAAAGCCTTACTGCCTTCTAAATTAGCGCCCGCCTGTGAAGGTCCGATTACCGGGATATGCCGGATAGCAGGATCATTTTTAAAATAATCATAAATGCCTTTTACTAAAGGCTCTTCCGGTCCTACCACCACCATTTCAATGCTGTGCTCAGCACAAAATTGTTTTATCCCTTCGAAATCCGTAACGGCCAGCTCCACATTGGTGCCGCAGAGGCTGGTGCCTGCATTGCCGGGAGCAATAAATAGTTGGGTGCACCGGCTGCTTTGGCTGAGTTTCCAGGCAAAAGCGTGTTCGCGTCCGCCAGAGCCTAATAGTAAAATATTCATATCCGTAAACTTATAATAAAGAGTTGCGAAAATAGAACGATAGTGATTTAAAACTTCATTTTTTTTACAAACGGAGCCGCATTAAGTAATAGCTGTCTCAAAATATGCATTATATTGGGCTGCAGATCGGATACATTCATCCAAAAACCATCACTGAATGAATCAAACAGCTTCAAAAGGACATTCCAAAGGATTATACGTTTTGTTTGCTACCGAAATGTGGGAGCGGTTTAATTATTATGGCATGAGGGCTATTTTAGTACTGTTCATGACTAAAGCCCTGCTTTTTGATAAAGCCTTTGCTTCCAACCTGTATGGAAGCTATACCAGCCTTGTGTATTTAACCCCTTTATTGGGCGGCTATATTGCCGACCGTTTCTGGGGCAACAGGATGTCTATTATTGCAGGCGGATTAGTAATGGCTGCCGGTGAGTTCATCTTGTTCTTTTGTGGTCATTTGTATGAAAGCTCCCCCCAGCTTTCGTCTTTCCTGTTTTTTTCAGGGCTTGGCTTCATGATAGCCGGTAATGGTTTCTTCAAACCCAATATTTCTTCTCTTGTAGGACAGTTGTATCCTAAAGGAGACAGGAGGATTGATGCGGCGTACACCATTTTCTACATGGGTATTAATGTAGGCGGGGCTATTGGGCCATTTATATGCGGACTGGCAGGCGATACGGGAAATCCTGCCGACTTTAAATGGGCATTCCTGATTGCTGGTATCGGCATGCTTTTAAGTGTAATGGTTCAAAAGCTATTTCATCACAAATATGTATTGGATCCCGGGGGGGAAGTGCTGGGGCTGGTACCAAAAGAATCGCCCAAAATTACCACTAAGCCCTTTGTGGTTGTTGGCGGATTGATCGTGCTGTCGTTTGTAATGATTGGGCTGCTTTATGTAGATGCCAAAATGGTCAATTATCTTACTTATTTACTTATTGCCGCCGTATCGTTTATTGCATTTGTTATTTTTTCCGACAAAACATTAAGTAGTATTGAAAAGCAGCGCATTGGCGTAATTTTCATTACCGCATTCTTCGTTATCTTTTTCTGGAGCGCCTTTGAACAGGCCGGCGCCTCCCTTACTTTTTTTGCAGAGGAACAAACACAAAGAGACCTGGGCTTTTTTGTAATTCCGGCCAGCTTTTTTCAATCGCTTAATTCCATTTTTGTAATTGCATTTGCCCCGCTTTTTGCGTGGCTATGGCTCAGGCTTGGTAAAAAAGACCCTGCTTCACCTACTAAAATGGCAATAGGATTAGCTTTACTGGCACTGGGTTATTTATGGATCGCTTTCGGGGTAAAAAACGTGCAGCCCGGCATTAAAGTAAGTATGATATGGCTTACAGGCATGTACCTGCTGCATACCTGGGGTGAGCTGTGCCTGTCGCCTATAGGCTTATCGTTAGTAAATAAATTAGCTCCTTTTAAATTCGCTTCTTTATTAATGGCGGTATGGTTTTTGGCCAACGCCGCCGCCAATAAGCTGGCCGGAGTGCTGAGCGCGCTGTACCCCGAAGCCGGAAAAACCACTTCTTTTTTAGGCTATCAAATGCACGATATGCACGACTTTTTTATGTTGTTTGTATTCATGGCGGGCATAGCCTCCTTACTGTTATTTTTCCTCACCAAAAGATTACAATATATGATGCACCAGGATAAATAATCGCCTGTTTTTATACCTGGTTTCACGAACTTCAAAGTAAGCGTATGTGGAAAGATCATCCCAAAGCACTCCCGTTCTTATTCTTTTCTGAAATGTGGGAGCGCTTTGGTTATTACCTTATGATCGGCATTTTTACCTTATACCTTAAGGATGTAAAAACCGGTTATGGTATGACGGAGGCCGAATCGGCCGACCTGTACGGAACTTTTATTGCGCTTGTATTTTTTACGCCTTTCCTGGGCGGACTGATAGCCGACCGTTACCTGGGCTACAGGAAATCCATTATCGCCGGCGGCTTAATGATGGGAGCCGGCTACTGCCTGATGGCCGTTCATAATATAACGATGCTTTACGTTTCCATGACTCTGGTTATTGCCGGTAATGGCTTTTTTAAGCCCAATATCTCTACCCTGCTGGGTAATGTATACGCTACGCCGGTTTACAAAGCACAGAAGGATGAAGGATACAATATCTTTTATATGGGCATCAACATAGGCGCGTTTATCTGTAATTTTTTTGGAGCGGCACTCTATGTTATGATGGGATGGAGCTATGCTTTTATTGCGGCCGGCATAGGCATGTTCATTGGCGTTGCGGTGTTTTTAACGGGCACAAAACACTATGCCGCTTTTGATATTAAAAAAGGCGTGCAGCCAACCGATATGTCTTTTACCCGTATTGTTTTACTTATTCTGCTGCCTTCGGTTATTGCCGGAACGGCAGGATGGATACTACCGGGATTACTATGGAACAGCACTTTATTCGGCTCGCCTTCTACCGATGCGTTTATTTTTGCCTGCATACCCGTTATTTATTTTTATATCTCCCTGTATACTAAAGCGGCAAAAGAAGAAAAACGGCCCATCCTTGCTTTGCTGGCCATATTTGCAGTGGTGATCTTGTTCTGGGCGGTATTTAAACAAAACGGCTCCGCATTAAATACCTGGGCCGACCGCTATACCAACCGCGAGGTTAAAGGCACACCGGAAAAGGTTTTTGAAACATTAAGGTTTTCACAGCAAATAGCTTACACAAAAGATTCCGTGCCCTTATATGATGAACAGTTTCGTTTACAAAAGGAAGATGGAAAGATCATCCGTACTTATGATTACGCCTCTTATTTTAAAAATATGAAACCGGAATCGCTGCCCGAACCGGGCAGCAGTATCAGCGTATGGGCCACCAACCTCAGCCAGTCTATTAACCCGGGATGGGTAATTGTTTTTACACCACTAATCCTTGCTTTTTTTACCTGGCTCCGGAAAAGGAACCGGGAGCCTTCAACAGCAACAAAGATCACATGGGGACTTTTTATTTCGGCGCTTTCGGCGCTGGTAATGGTTGGAGCGGTATATGCAAGCAGCAATGGTACAGAAAAGGCCGGCACCTGGTGGCTGATTGCAAGCTACGGCGTGATTACTATTGGCGAGCTGTTTTTAAGCCCTATGGGATTATCCATTGTTTCCAAATTAAGTCCCGCCCGCATAACCGCCTTAATGATGGGAGGATGGTTTCTCTCTACTTCCATAGGTAATAAACTATCGGGAGTGCTGGCAACCATGTGGGATGACTATGATCATAAGGCCGGTTATTTCTGGCTCAATTTTGCTTTGCTGATCACCGCGGCCGCAGCCTGTTTTGCCATGCTCCGCTGGCTGAATAGTATTTTAAAGGAAAAGGGAATAAATTAAAACCGGAATGTTTTTCCTGCAAAAAAATAACCGGCATCGTATGACACCGGTTACGCTATATACCTTTTTGCTACCTGTTTTTTTTATTTAGACATTCTGTTCCGGTTTGCACCTCTTTTAAATCCTTCCATCTTTTTCATTTGTTCGGGCGTAAGGATGAGCTTCATATCTTCACGCTGCTGCTTAAATGTTGCCGTAAGCTGTGCTTTTTTCTGATCTTCCGTTAAAGCAGCATCTTCGCGTATGCTTTTAATCTTTTTTTGTGTATACTCCCTTAATGCCTTCATCCGGTCCGACTGATCGTCTGTTAATCCTAACGTGGTTTTCATTTGCTGCGACCTGTTTCCGGCAGTGAAATTTCCTTTTTTACCCGTTCTCATCTGCTGCAACTGCTCTTTCTGTTCTTTGGTAAAAACCTTGTCTGCTTCGCTGCGGCGTTTTTTATTCAATGCCTGCATCTGCGCTTTATAGTCTTTTACCGTAATCGTGGCTTCCTTCTTTTTAAGGTCGGTTATGCCTGTCCGGTAGTTTTTATTGATCACGGCCAACTGATCCTGCTGCTCCTTTGTAAGGTTCAGTTTTTTATACCCGGTATTGTGTGAATTTTTATGTTTACCGGGATGATGGCGGTATGCCCTGTTTTCTTTATTAACCGCTTTGTTTTCTTTTTCCTGTGCATAAACAGCCGGGAAGGCTAATGCAAGTGCCAGTATTCCGAGTGCAATCTTTTTCATGTATAAATTGTTTTTAGTGATACTGGATAGACACTTTGCTTTTTCCGAAGTTTAATTACAAAAAACCTAACCGGCGCGATATGCTGATTTATAGGGGAAAACGAAAAATTCTTTAACCTTGTTTAACATGGGAGAGGGGGTGGAAGGCTGCGGTACAGGGTTACAGGGTGTGAAGTATCAGGTACCGCTCCCCACTGATCAACTTACCGCTTTATAGCTTAGCTTTATCTTTCAATCGTATGGTTCATATCACAAAGGGCATTGTACTGCGTACGGTTTCCTATGGCGAAACCTCGGTGATAGCGCTGTTGTATACCGAATTGTTCGGGTTACAGTCTTACATCGTTAATGGCCTGCGCACTACTAAAAAGTCTTCTGTAAAAAGCAATTTGTTTCAGCCTTCCGCTATTCTTGAAATGGAAGTATACCATAATGAATTAAAGAACCTGCAAAGAATAAAGGAAGTAAAGTGGCATTATCTTTACCAGCAGGTTTTTTTTAATATACC
>CAYVEI010000069.1:0-21881 GCA_964450515.1 uncultured Terrimonas sp.
GGATACAATACATTGAGATAGTTGCTGAGGTCATCATCGCGGTTCACCAGAACAGCCCATACATAGGAAGGGAAATGTTGTAAAACAGTTGCAACCTGCTGTATACAATTTGAAGTATCATTGCTGTAAAAATAAAAATCCCGCTTTCCATCCCGGGTATAGCGCCCGGTGTACTGTGCGTTTAAAGTACTGTTTAAGTGGTTCACCAGCCTGTTTTCTATACTGTCTAATGTTTTTATTTCATTTCTTTCAGGCATTCCGTCGGGTTGAACACGGTTCATGTTAAGCTGTACAATGATCACGTTCCGTTTTTCCTTAGCTTCGGAGGAATTGCCAAAATCGAGGTCAACTATTACAGACACCGGCTTATGATTGATTTGCACCACATAAGCATCCCAGTTGCCTTTATATTGCTGGGCTTTTATTTGCAATAGCGCAGTGCAGCTAAACAAGAGAAGAAATATTTTTTTCATGATATATTGCCGGCAAGGCCGCTAAAAACAATTTTGCAGCAAAGTAATGGCTATTTTTATATTACTTTTTGAAGAACTATGAAAATTAAGGACATCATTAACGTTTTAGAAAATACAGCGCCTCCCGCGCTGCAGGAATCCTACGACAATGCCGGCTTCATTACCGGCAATGAGCAGCAAAACTGCACAGGCATACTTTGCGCGTTAGATGTAACAGAAGCCGTTGTTGATGAAGCCATTGAACGCAGTTGCAACCTGATCGTAGCACATCACCCCATTATTTTTAAAGGGTTGAAACGCATTACCGGCAAAACCTATGTAGAACGTACTATTATAAAAGCCATCAAAAATGATATTGCTATTTATGCCATTCATACCAACCTCGACAATATCATTACCGGTGTAAACGGCAGGATGGCCGACAGGCTGGGACTCATTAACAGAGCCATACTACAGCCAAAGGCATCCACGCTTAAAAAGCTGTACACTTTTGTACCCGTTGAGCAGTCCGAACAACTGCGAACCGCTTTATTCCATGCCGGGGCGGGGTATATTGGCAACTACAGCCAATGCAGCTTCAACAGTGAAGGAACCGGCACTTTTAAAGGAGAAGCGGGTACGCATCCCTTTACCGGCGTTACAGGCGAGCTTCATTTTGAAAAAGAAGTAAAAATAGAGGTCATCTTTCCCTCCTGGATAGAGCAAAAGCTGGTACAGGCGCTTAAAGCCGCACACCCCTATGAAGAGGTTGCCTACGATGTGGTGCAGCTCGAAAATACCCACCAGCATACCGGCGCCGGGCTTACCGGGTTGCTGCCCCAACCTATGGAAGAAAAAGATTTTTTAGGCCTTTTGAAAGAAAATTTTCAACTCCGGCTGATACGGCATACCCGCCTTACCGGTAACCCGGTACAAAAAGTAGCGCTCTGCGGAGGAGCAGGCAGCTTTTTGATTCTCAACGCGTTACAGGTAAATGCCGATATTTTCATAAGCGCAGACATCAAATATCATGAATTTTTTGATGTTGATGGCCGGATGGTAATAGCAGACATTGGGCATTTTGAGAGCGAGCAATATACGGTTGACTTATTACATGATATTTTGCTGGAAAAATTTCCTACCTTTGCCGTCCTAAAAACAGCGGTAAATACCAACCCGGTCTTTTATTACGCTTAATACATAAATCGTATAGAATCATATGGCCAACGTAAAAGAATTTTCCGTAGAAGAAAAACTTTCCTCGCTCATTTCTTTGCAAAAAGCAGATTCCAAATTAGATGAGATTAAAATACTGAAGGGAGAGCTTCCTATGGAAGTGCACGATCTTGAAGATGAAATACACGGACTGCATGCCCGGCAAACACGTGTGGAAGAAGAAATTAACGGCATCCAGGAATTTATTGAGCAAAAGAAAAATGTTATCAAGGATGCGCAGGCACTGGTAAAAAAGTATGAAAAGCAGAGTGAGAATGTAAAGAACAACCGCGAATTTGAGGCCATAAACAAGGAAATGGAACTCCAGAACCTGGAGGTTAAATTAGCCGAAAAGCATATTAAAGACGCTAATGAAGAAATTGGCGATAAGGCCCGTTTGTTAGAAAGCGCTAAAAAAGCGGTGGCTGCAAAAGAAAGTGTTTTAAAGCACAAAAAAGGGGAACTTGAAAAAATAATAGCAGATACAGAAAAAGAAGAGAACGAGTTCCACAAAATATCTACCGAAGCCCGCGAAAAGGTTGAACCCCGTTTGCTGGCATCTTATGAAAGGATCCGTAACAGTTACCGTAACGGGCTGGCTATTGTGCCGGTGCACAGAGATGCGTGCGGCGGCTGCTTTAACGCCATTCCTCCTCAACGGCAAAGCGAGATACGCCAGCACAAAAAAATCATTGTGTGTGAAAACTGCGGACGTATTTTAATAGACGAAGACCTTTACCACGGCACAGAAGTACAATAAAGCAGCGCGCTCTATCAGGTGTCAGCTATCAGCTTTCAGATGAGTACTATCCTAAGAACAGGAAGAATACTTCTTTTTTTTGTTTGTACGCCTCATAGTTGACCACTGATAACCTTCTTCAAATTTCGGCGTTCAGAGTTGAAATTTGTGATTTGAGTTTTCCTTTTGAAATTTATTTGTTTTTTGTCATTTGTATTTTGGCTCAATTCTTATTTCAATCCCAGCGCACTTAGCCCCTGTTCAAAAACAATGTCTACGGGTATTCCTTTCTGCTGCAGGGCATCCAGGTCGGATTTCAGATCAGCCTTAATCACACTTTTTTCTTTTTGCAACGCTTCCACACCTGCTTTATCGCCATTGCCCTGCAGCGTTAAAATAAGCGCACCCAGGTCGTTCATTGCCGTGCGGAATTTTTCATAGTTCACTTTATAGCGGCCTTCGCCTGTTTTTTCAAAAGCGCCTTTTTCCTGGAAGAAATTAAAATTGAGCATATTGGCCTTGCCGTGTGCACTGGCAGCCCCAAAACGAACAGAACGCAGAATGCCCGCCATATACGTAGTATAATACCCTTCAATATCCCCTTCCAGTTCTCCTTTTTCTACCAGTTTTGTAACCATATATAAACCCAGTATATCTGCCTTGGCTTCTTCGAGCCAGGAGTTCTGCTCCTGCAAAGCCGCTCTTACTGTTCCTTTACCATTTACAGTTGCTTTAATGCCTAAGCCATGCGCCACTTCATGAAACATAACATTAGAGAAAAAAGCATCGAATGTTATTTTGGATAATTGCGAAGCATTAATGAGTTCACCGGCAATGGGCATCAATATTTTATCGAATTTGGCCCGCATGGCATTTTTAAGTTGCGAACGACGGGTACCTTTTGTTTGTTGTATGGTTTCATCATTGGGCAGGTTAACGGCAATGGTTTTAGAACCGGCATTACAATCGCCTGCATAATAAATAACGTCATAGGCATTGAGCTCCGAATCGGTGCCCGGCTTTTCCGATTTGTATTGTTTTTCTACCGGAAGCCCTTCCTGCAGTTCGGGCAACATGGCCACATACTTGGCCAGGCGCCTGCTCCATTCTTTATCTTTTACCAGCAGGTAGGCTTCAAAGGATGCCCGGTAATTGAACAGCTTATCTTCATAATTTTCAATAGGACCTATAATAAAATCAATACCATTTGTTTTCATATCCATCCAGGCCATATCGCTGGCGGTGTACTTACTGGTAACAAGCGCCTCAGCCCGCAGTTGCAAATATTTTTTCAATCCCGCATCTTCTGCAAGTTCCGCTGCCTGTTTCAGGAGTGAAGCTGCTTTTTCAAGTTGTGTTTTATATTCCTCGTGATATGGAACGGAATACAATTTGCCGGCAGCATCGCGTTTAACAACAGCATACAGTCCCTGCTTATCCTTTATATCAGCTTTTTCAAATTCTTCTTTGGTCATATCTTTTGGATAAAAATTAACTCCCGGCGGTTTAACGCCTGCACCGGCAATAAACGGGGTATCGTTGTTCAGCCTGTCCCACGGACCATAATTGATATGTATAAATTGCTTTGCCGCTTCGTTGTGTGTGGCATCCAGCAAGCTGTCTTTATTGCCGTAAGCCTGAAGCCAGAACAAGTCGTCCATAACACGGGCAGCTTCAATGAGCAGGGGCAGCATTTCTTTTTCCTTTACAGTAAGCTGATTTAAATCGGTTGTTAGCTTCACCTTTTCATACGATGCCACCCTTTGCTGTATATAGTTCATGGAAGAATCATTTGATCGTTCACTTGTTGCAGTTGCATTATTATTACCATTGCAGGATAATAATATACCTGCCGCGGCACTTAATGCGAGAAAAGCATATTGTTTCATAGCAATTTCATTTAAGAAGATCAAATGTAGGGATTAAGGGGAAAATACAAAGAACCAAATAACAAAAAACAAGAACCAAATAAGTCGCAAATCCGAATATTAAATTTCGAAATCCGAAGGAAATACAAAGCACCAGGACTGGCTGTCAGCAGTCGGCGATCAGCTTTGAGCGAAAAAATGATAAGAATGTCATTTGCGTCTTCATTCGTTGCGTACTTTGCGTAAAACCATCCAGGCGAAATACAATCTCAAATCTCAAATCTTGGTTTACATTTGCACAAACAATTACTATGGCAGATCAGCAACCCAACCAGCTTAATATAGAAATATCCGAAGAAATTGCGGAAGGCGTATATGCCAACCTTGCTATTATTACACACAGCCATGCCGAATTTGTGGTAGACTTCGTGAATGTGATGCCGGGCACACCGAAAAGTAAAGTAAAATCAAGGATCATTCTTACCCCCCAGCATGCCAAACGTTTCATGAAAGCCTTAGTAGATAATGTAAAACGCTTTGAGGCAGCCAACGGACCTATACAGGATATTGAAGAGATACAGATACCCATGAATTTCGGAGGACCTACGGCGCAGGCGTAAGAGTAAGTGGTGAATAGTGAGTAGGCAGTGACATCCTAATATAAGGTGATAAGTGGCGAACCGGGTGTTGTAAAAAACAATAACTCTCCCTAATCAACCAGCTAACCAATCTCTACACCAGATTCTTATATACCTCAAGCGCTTTTTCCAAACAATCCATTGCTTTATGAATAGCATCCACATTCAGTACATAGGCAAGACGCACTTCCTGTTTTCCAAGTCCCGGTGTTCCGTAAAATCCTGTAGCCGGCGCCATCATTACCGTTTGTTCTTCATAAGAAAAGGATTCTAATATCCATTGACAGAACCGGTCGGAATCATCTATGGGAAGCTGGGCCATAGCATAAAAAGCTCCCCCGGGATTAGGACAAAATACCCCCGGGATATTATTGAGCCGGCTCACCAGCGTATCCCTTCTTAACTGATATTCGGCTTTGGTAGCATCAAAATAATCAGCCGGCAGATCCAATGCAGCTTCGCCGGCAATTTGCCCGAATGTGGGCGGACTAAGCCTGGACTGTGCAAATTTTATAACCGTTTCCAGCACCTGCCTATTTCTGGTAATTAAAGCGCCAACTCTTGCCCCGCAGGAGCTATAGCGTTTTGAAATGGTATCCAGCAACACCACGTTGTCATCTATTCCCTGCAATTGCATAGCGCTGAAGTGGGCGCCGGTATAACAAAATTCACGATAGGCCTCATCAGAAAAAAGATACAGCCCATGCTCCTGAACAATGGTTTTTAAGGTTTCCAACTCTTCCCGGCTATACAGGTATCCGGTTGGGTTATTAGGATTACAAATAAGAATGGCTTTTGTTCGGCTGGTTATTTTTTGCTCCAGGGCAGCAATAGGCGGTAGCGCAAACCCATCTTTAATATAAGAAGTTACAGGCACTACTTTTACACCTGCCGCAACAGCAAACCCATTATAGTTGGCATAAAATGGCTCGGGAATAATTACTTCATCCCCTGCATCGAGGCAGCTCATCATGGCAAATAAAATGGCTTCCGACCCGCCGGTAGTAATGAGGACATGGGTATGATCAATAATAATCCCGGCGGCTTTGTAATAGTTTACCAGCTTGCGGCGATACGTTTCATTGCCGGCGCTGTGACTGTATTCCAGTATCTTAAAATCCGAATGGCGAACCGCATCCAGCATAGATTTGGGCGTTTCAATATCGGGCTGACCAATATTGAGATGATATACCGTAATGCCCCTTTGCTTTGCCGCTTCGGCATAAGGAACTAATTTCCGGATGGGCGATGCCGGCATCAACCGTCCACGGATGCTGATGGATAACATAGGACAAAGATAGAGAACAGATGAGAGCTAATAAAAATAAGAAGCGTTTTTTGCGGGTTGTGCATTTAAATGATCCTATCCGGCTGATTTCGCTTTTGCCTTTTCAATTTTCACCTCTACCTTTGCGCCATGCAAATATTAAATGGCAAGCTGGTAGCACAGACCGTAAAAGATGGCTTAAAACTAAAAGTAGACGCCCTCAAAGAAAAAAACAGGAAAACACCTCACCTGGCAGCCGTTTTGGTAGGTAATAATGGCGCCAGTGAAACCTATGTTGCTTCAAAAGTAAAAACCTGCGGTGAAATAGGCTATCAATCCACCCTTATCCGCTTTGATGCAGATGTTGAAGAACAGGTTCTGCTTCAAAAAATACAGGAACTGAACGCGGATAACGATATTGATGGAATACTGGTTCAGTTACCGCTACCCAAACAAATTGCCGAAGAAAAAGTGATCAACAGCATTGCGGCAGAAAAGGATGTGGATGGTTTTCACCCTGCCAACATTGGTAAAATGATCCAGGGACAACCTGCTTATATTCCGGCCACACCTTATGGCATTTTGCTGTTGCTGGAACATTATAAAATTGAAACAAAGGGCAAACATGCAGTAGTAATAGGGCGAAGCAATATTGTAGGCCGCCCCATAAGCATTCTTCTCAGCCAGAATACGCCTACGGGAAACTGCACCGTAACGCTCTGCCATTCGCATACCCGTAACCTGAAAGCCATTTGCCTGCAGGCAGATATTATTGTAGCAGCATTAGGCAAACCGGAGTTTCTTACCTCAGATATGGTGAAGGATGGAGCTATAGTAATTGATGTGGGCATTACCCGGGTAGAAGATGCAACCAAAAAGAAGGGCTATGCCATTAAGGGCGATGTACACTTTGAAACAGTAGCTCCCAAATGCAGCTATATTACTCCCGTACCCGGCGGAGTAGGCGCCATGACCATAGCTGCGCTTATGCAAAACACCTATCTTGCCGCTACGCAAAAACAATAGTGGAAGTTTGTGGTTTATGGTTTGGAAGTTTGTAGTTCTTCAAACACAATACTGTAATTGCTACTGTAAATTTTATATCAGATTTTGAAAAAAGCAATAAACATCCCGGTAACAACGCTTCCCGTTATGGAGTCGTTTTATACGCTCCAGGGAGAAGGCGCCCACCAGGGAAAAGCTGCTTATTTTATCCGGCTTGGCGGATGCGATGTGGGCTGTGTTTGGTGCGATGTAAAGGAAAGCTGGAACGCTGATGCGCATCCGCAACAATCCATTGATGCTATTGTAACCACTGCGCTGCAGGCGCTTCCTGCCAGCCATCAACCACCGGACAACAATAAAGTTATTGCGGTAATTACAGGAGGGGAACCGCTGCTTTACGATCTTGAATTACTTACCAAAGCCCTGCAAGCCGCCGGCTTTCGCACACATATTGAAACTTCGGGCAGCAGCAAAATGAGCGGTGTATGGAACTGGGTATGTGTTTCTCCTAAAAAATTCAAAGCACCACTGCCTGAAGTGGTTTCAATTGCCGATGAGCTGAAAATAATCATTTACAACAAATCGGACTTTGCATGGGGTGAAAAATTTGCGGCACTGGTAAATAAAGATTGCAAGCTGTACCTGCAACCGGAATGGAGCAAAACGAACATTGTTACCCCGCTGATCATTGATTATATAAAGGCAAATCCGCAATGGCAGCTGAGCCTGCAGGTGCATAAGTATATTAATGTTCCGTAGAACAGACTTGAGGTATGGGGTGTGAGGTATGGTGACTAACGACAGGAGGAATACTCCTTCTTTCACTTCTCACCATTTGCTTCTATTGTTAGTTTATCGTTTATGATTGCATCCGTTCCGAATTTCGACCTTCCGCTTCGGATTTAAAATTTAAATTTTCTTTGTTTTTTTGTAATTTGTTTCTTGATGCTTTGTATTCCCTTCGGATTTCGAATTTGAGCCTTCGAATTTATTTGCTATTTTCTTTTTAGATTTTGATACTTTATTTGATTTTCCTTTTTCAAAATATCTTCCATTATCATAGTAGCATGCACTCTTGAATTTTCGATGAACCAGCTATGCGTATCCATGCCACCGCATACCACACCGGCCAGGTAAATATTTTTTTTATTGGTTTCCATCGTTTCGGGATTATAGTCGGGACGCAGCTTTTCATCGTCCGATAAATGAATACCCGCTTTACGTAAAAAATCAAACCGGGGCTGGTAACCCGTAGTGGCAATTACATAATCATTGGGTATGGTAACTATCCCTTCCGGTGTTTGTATATCTACCCTGTTGTCATAAATAGCGGCCAGGGTAGAATTGAAAAAAGCTTTAACGCTTCCTTCAGCAATCCGGTTTTCCATATCCGGCTTCACCCAGTATTTCACCCGTTTGCCTATTTCGCCGCCCCTGATCACCATGGTTACTTCTGCTCCCTTACGAAAAGTTTCCAGCGCCGCGTCTACCGCGGAGTTGTTGGCGCCTACCACTACCACTTTCTGCATGGCATAAAAGTGGGGTTCTTTATAATAGTGGGTTACTTTGGGCAAATCTTCACCCGGTATGTTCATTAACACCGGGCTGTCGTAAAAGCCCGTGGCCAGCACAATGTACCGGGTATGGTAGGTTGCTTTTGTGGTTATTACCTCGTAACCGTTATCCCTGCTGTTTATGGCTTTCACCTCTTCCTGCAGGTGCACATTCAGGTGATTGGACAGTGTGGCACGGCGGTAATATTCCAGCGCTTCGTTTCGTGTAGGCTTAACCGATATAGACACAAAAGGGATACCTCCTATTTCCAGCCGTTCGGAAGTGGAAAAGAAAGTCATATTATACGGGTAATTATACAGGGAATTAACCAGACAGCCTTTTTCCAGGATGCAATATTGCAGGCCCGCTTTTTGGGCTTCTAATGCACAGGCAAGCCCAATAGGACCGCCACCAACTATAATAATATCTAACATGTATAAGAAAAGATTTTATAAACACTTAAAGGCAGGCAAACGATAAGCAAAGGTATGAACTGATTTTGAGATTGGCTTTCCAGGAGGTTTAGCATAAAACCCAATACGCAATCAGTGCTTCCCCTCGCCTATGAGGATCAATGCAAAAACCGCGTAATTAATAATATCATAATAGTTGGCATCAATGCCTTCGCTGATCAGCGTTTGTCCTTTGTTGGCCAAAATTTGTTTGATGCGCAGCAGCTTGGATAAAATAAGATCGGTAAAGCTTTCCTGGCTCATCTCACGCCACGCTTCCCCGTAGTCGTGGTTTTTATTTTCCATCAGCGCCTTTGCATTGGCCATTACCTTGTCGTATAAATGCTGCACAGTATGCACCTCCATATCTTCCGCCTCTCCTGCTTTCAGCTCCATTTGCATAAGCCCGGCCACCCCGTAATTCAGGATGCCTTTAAACTCCGATGCAATATCATCATCAATTTTCTGCGATCCCGTTTCCTGTATGGTACGGATACGCTTAGCCTTTATATAGATCTGGTCAACGATGGAAATGGTTCTTAAAACCCGCCACGAGGTGCCATAATCTGCTGTTTTCTTTAAAAAAATATCCCTGCATTGTTTTACTGCGGTGTCGTACTGCTGAATAGTAGTCATTATATAGCTGCTCATTTAATATGGGATAAACTATTTTTGCGCTTTAACTGAAGTTCCAAAAATAAGCCGAAAACCAATAATGTACACTTTAAACTGCTGCGGACGTTTGCTGGTGATGGATCAGCCATGGGTTATGGGCATCATTAACGCCACACCCGATTCTTTTTATAAAGCCAGCAGGAAGCAGGAAGCTGATGAAATGATGCGGCTGGCGGAAAAGATGATAACGGAGGGTGCAAACATTGTAGATATTGGCGGACAAAGCACCCGCCCCGGCAGTGAAAGGATTGGTGTGCAGGAGGAAACAGACAGAACGGTCCCCGCCATTGAACGCATCATGCAGCAGTTCCCCGATGCCGTCATTTCCATTGATACCTATTCTTCCGATGTAGCAAAAGCCGCGGTACAGGCCGGGGCCGCTATTGTAAACGATATCAGCAGCGGCGATATGGACGAAGCGATGCTTCCCACCGTTGCGGCATTACGAACACCCTATATTTGCATGCATATGCAGGGCACTCCCCGTACCATGCAAAAAGATCCGCAGTATGAAAATGTTTCCGTTACCGTGCTGGATTATCTTGCCCGCAAGGTAGATCAATGCAGGAAAGCCGGCATCAATGATATTATTATTGATCCCGGCTTCGGCTTTGGAAAAACCATTGCACATAATTTTTCGCTGCTTAAATCGCTCCCTGCCCTGCAGATCATTCAACGGCCTTTAATGGTTGGACTTTCACGCAAATCAACCATATATAAAACACTACACATAACGGCTGAAGCGGCTTTGAACGGTACTACGGTTTTACATACCATTGCCCTGATGAATGGCGCCAATATATTGCGGGTGCACGATGTAAAGGAGGCAAGGGAAGCTATAGCGCTTTTTATGGCGTACCAAAAGGTTTAGCATCTAACAACAATTCGTTTTCACTTCTCCTGTGTAGCCGAAAGAAATCCTCCAGGCGTAACCACACTAATAACCGAATGCTTATAATGCTTAATATTGCGTGTAATAAAGTATTTAATTCCCCGGATTTGTAAAGCCGTATAATATTGACAGGCATCTTCCAGATCGTTAAAATTACTTTGCAGGGATAAGACTAACACATCCTTTCATTTTATCTTACCCAATTTTCAGTTTGTAGCCCGTTTACCCGGCTAAATTCTTTTTCATTGTTAGTAACCAATATATGGTTCACGCTTTTTGCATGAGCGGCTATTAATGTATCAAGTGGGCCGATAGGCATCCCTTTTGCTTCGAGTTCGGCTCTTATAATACCGTACTCTATGGTTGCATTGTAATCAAAAGATAAAATATCAAATGGTATTAAAAATTGATGAAGCGCAGCCAGATTCTTTTCCACTGCTGCACTTTTTCGTGCCCCATATTCTAATTCAGCCAAGGTAATAACAGATAGTACAACCTGCCCTGGTACAATATCATTAAATTTTTCCAGTACAGGGGCGGGCTTTTGCTTAATTATATAAATACAGATATTTGTGTCAAGCATCCACGGCATCAGTCAAACATCTCTCGGTTTTGTGATAAAGATTGGTTTCTATCATTCATAAAATCTGCCGAGAACCCGGACAGGCTGTCGTAGAAACTCTGCCAGGGGTTATGGTAGGGAATAATATAGATTATACTCCCCATTTTTTTTACATAAACTTTGTCATCATTTATTCTTAATTCCCGGGGCAAAGGAATGGTTTGAATACCTGAAATGTTTTGTATGTCTACTGCTTCTATCTTCATAATTGTTGTAAAGTTACACCTTCAGTGCCGATGCATCGCACCCAATCATTTTTTAATTTACGTATTTATTTTTTATTTCCTGCTTTTTTTGCTACCAATTTATTTTAAACGCAAAACGGACAGGCTACCGGGGTAACCTGTCCGTTTGAATATTATTGGGTGAGTGGTGAATAGTGAATAATGAGATTCACTATTACTCATTGCCTGTTCACTTCTATCCGCTCACTTTTCACGATAACCTAAAAGCATAATTGCACTATCTCTCCCTTTTTCTTATTACTTTTTAGGAGTAACGGAAGGACGTGCAGGCAACTGCTGGGGCGGAGCCGGCGCATCTTTTACATCCAACACCTCTATCTCGAACATGAGGTTGGTATTGGGCTTTATTTTACCCGAACCCTGCGAGCCATAGCCCAGCACCGAAGGAATGAATAACCTGCCTTTTGCTCCTTTGCCTAATAGCCTTAAGCCATCATCAAATCCTTTAATAGCACCGCCGGCACCTAAGGTAAGTGTAAATGGTTCTGTGTGGTGAAAGGAACTGTCTACATTACTATCGAACGCTTCGCCATCTAAGAATTTGCCGGTATACTTAACAGAGATAGACTGTCCGTCCTTAGCGGGTTCCCCGCCCGCCTGCTGTATCTCAACATAAGTGCCTTCCTCTGTTTTGGTGGCTTTTATATTGTTGGCAGCAATATAATCCTGCAAAACTTTATCATCTTTTGTTTTCTGCGCAATGGCATGTATAGAATCCTGTTCCTGGAACTTCTGCACTTCTTTGGCAAAATCTGCCTGCGCGCTGTCGGCTTTTAAAATATCCAGTATCTTAAAAGTTGTCAGCAGGTATTCTCCCTTCTTAAATTCGGGAGGCATCATGGTCATCCCGCCTTTGAATACGCTATCGGTAAGAATGCGGGTAACAATACTGTCTCCTTTTCTTACTTCCTTAAATATACCATAATACTCAGGCGGCAATTGCGTACTGTCTACAGGCTGGTATTGCGGCGGCTGGCTGTAGGTATCTTTCATTGTAGAGTCCTTATATTTTTGCGCAAAATGAAATTTCATTACCTCGCCGTAAGCAATGGGAGACCCTTTGCCTTTGCTTATAATTTTATATTCCATTCCGCTTGCTGTTTTTTTATACGGCCCGCTTCCGCTGCTGCAGGAACTCAATCCAAAAGCTACTGCCACTATGGATCCTATCCATGTTATTTTTTTCATACTTTGTAATTATTGTAATTGTGATGCGTTTTCTTTTATTGCTTTTTTAAATAATTGCACCGTAGTTGGAAGCGAATCGGCGCTTCTGCCGCCGGAAGCATTAAAATGCCCCCCCCCGTTAAAATACTTTCGCGCAAAGGTATTTACATCTACATCGCCCTTGCTCCTGAACGACCATTTTCTTTCTTCATCCCTGTCTATAACCAATCCTGCCAGTCTTATCCCCTGTATGGTTAACGGGTAATTCACCAAACCTTCCGTATCGCCCGTTCTCACATTGAATTTAATGAGATCACTTTTGGGTATGGCAATGAGCGCCGCGTTATATTCGTAAAATATCTCCATCCGGTGCAATAATACATGCCCTATGAATCTTAACCTGTCTTCTAAGAAATTATCATACAAATTTTCATGAATGATGGAATGATCCAGCCCTTTCCGTTTTAAATCGGCTACCATTTCATGCACGTTGGGCGAAGTAGCCGGGAAACGGAAAGAGCCCGTATCTCCGATGATACCGGCGTACAGGCAGGCCGCAACATCTTCATTAATCAGCCCATCGTTGCCCGAAGCTTTAATAAAGTCATATACCATCTCCGAAGTGGAGCTTTTAGCCGTTAGGCTGATGCCATAATCAAAAGCCGCTGTTTCGGGCTGCTCATGGTGGTCAATCAAAATTTTAATGCAATTAAGCGCTGCAAGCTTTGCTGCCATGTGCTTTGTACGGTACAGGGCATTAAAGTCGAGACAAAACACCCACTCCGCCGCTTCCAGGGCACTATTGCCTTTTTCTCTGGCGGCTTCATAATCAATCACTTTTTTTGAACCGGGCATCCATTTCAAAAAGTCGGGCCAATTGGTAGGCGAAATAACCGTAACCTCATGCCCCAACTGAGCCAATACCCCTGCAAGTGCCAAAGAAGAGCCCATAGCATCGGGGTCAGGCTTCTGATGCATGGTAACAACTACTTTACGCGGCGTATGTAATAATGGATAGATCTCCTGGATGGGTTTCATACAAAGCCGCAAAAATCAATTATAATATGCATTCAGTCAAATCTTTTTTCCCGGAATACAGAACAGTATTAACAAATGTTGAAGCTTTCCATCCGTTTTGAACAGGCTAAACCATTACCTTTGCTGCCCTAAAGAAAAAATATGAGCAATATTACTTTTACCATGATCAAGCCGGATGCTTTTGCAAACGGACATACAGGAGCCATCATAGATAAAATCATTAAGGCCGGGTTTCGGGTTGTAGCTTTAAAGCTTACCTCACTTTCTGCCCCAAAAGCCGGGGAATTTTATGCCATTCATAAGGAACGGCCTTTTTATGGAGAACTGGTAGCGTTTATGAGCAGCGGACCGCTTATTGCAGCTATTCTTGAAAAAGATAATGCCGTGGAAGATTTTCGCAAACTAATCGGCGCAACCGATCCTGCAAAGGCTGATGCCGGTACTATTCGCCAGCTTTTTGCTGAAAATGTAGGGAGAAATGCTATTCACGGAAGCGACAGCAATGAAAACGCGCAGATTGAAGGCAATTTTTTCTTTAGCAACCTCGAAAAATACTAAGTGTAACAACTTAGCAAATGGTTTTATTTGGTAAATAAATAAAAAATATCTCCTTTTTAAAAAGTTTGGCATAATCTTAGTTATATCAATTACATCTTTCTCAAGGGTTTAGGGTTGAAACTAAAGGGGGCTCATTTCCATGAGCCTCAATTTTTTATAGCCACCCCAATCCTTCATCTTCACTTTATACATTTTCTACTACCGCTTCGCTCCCGTACATCTGGCTTTTATACTGCAGGGAGGGAGAAGGAATAAACCGCCCTATACTCAATGCTTCCCATTTTTTGTCAACCGCTGCTATAGTAGCATCATCGGCAACAATAATATTGGGCCAATCGCGGTCAAAGCCATCCCACTCTTTGGTCTTTCGTGTGCCGTCAAGCCCTAAACAGGCAAATATTTTCCCCGGCTCAGCAACTGCGGCCTGCTCAAAAAGGATATTATCTCTTTTAGGATCCAGGTTGTTGCAAAACCGCCACAGGGCTACAGGCAAATTACCCGGATCAACGCTATATTCCACATATAAGATCATTTTAATATTTTCTATATCCGGCACTGTTGTACAAATTTGCCGGTGCAGCTCTTTTACATGCCCGGTTCTGTTCTTTTTAACCGCAATGATCAGGCATGGAATATCCAGTTCCGGTAAATCAATATTCACACCTGCTATTTCAGGAAAATGATCCAAGAAGTCTTTTTGCTGAAGTTTTTGCGCTGCAGGTTGCAATTGGTATTGCTTATTTGTTTCCTCTTCGAACTTGCGGGTACCATCAATGCACATTTTGCCGCCAAAGCCCATTTTACTGCAGCTATGATCCAGCACATCCATAGGGCCGGTAGCAAAAAAAACATCCCTCGATACGTCAAGATTCTTATATACCTGCTGTGCCAGACTCTTATAGTCCTGTATGTTAGCCAGTTCATCGGCAATAACCAGTATTTTATTGAACATCATTTGCCCGGCGCCCCACATGGCATACATTACTTTTTGCCCCTGTCCTGCGAACTCCTTTTTTATTTTGGCTATAACAAGGTTGTGAAAAACTCCTTCTACCGGCATTTCCATATCTATGATCTCGGGCACCATGGTCATTTTAATGGGTGCCAGGAAAATCCTTTCGGTGGCTTTGCCCAGCCAGGCGTCTTCCTGGGGTGGTATGCCCACAATGGTAGCGGGGTATACCGGATTTTTTTTATGGGTGATGCAGGTAACATGAAAACGCGGGTACCAGTCGGGAAGCGAATAGTAGCCTGTATGATCGCCAAAAGGGCCTTCCCATATTAATTCATCGCCCGGATCAACATAGCCTTCAATAATAAAATCTGCATCAGCAGGCACTTCCAGATCAGGTTGGGTAAGGCATTTTACCAGCTCCACTTTTTTCTTCCGTAAAAACCCCGCCAGCATATATTCATCTACATTTTCAGGCAGCGGGGCGGTAGCAGAATAAGCATATACCGGGTCTCCGCCTAAGGCAACGGCAACGGGCATACGCTTTCCGGCCTGCTTATACCCATTGTAATGTTTTGCCGATACTTTATGCTTATGCCAGTGCATGCCGGTAAGGGTTGGACCAAATACCTGCATGCGGTACATGCCCACATTCCGGATCCCGGTTTGCAGGTCTTTGGTATGAATAACGGGTAATGTAATAAACGGACCGCCATCTTTGGGCCAACAGGTAATAACAGGTAGTTTTCCAAGATCGGGATTTTGCATTACTACTTCCTGGCAGGCGCCTCTGCCGCTTTTTACCTTAGGCATCCACGATGCAAACTGGCTGAGCTTAGGCAGCAGGTTGAGCTTATCTAATATGCTGTCTTTGGGTTTTGTAAGCAGCTTGAACAAGCTTTCAATTTCCCCGGCAATATCATCAAGACGGTTTACGCCAAGGGCCATGCACATCCTTTTTTCACTGCCGTAAGCATTCATCAGCACCGGGAAAGCAGGATCATAACCCGTATTTTCAAACAGCAATGCTTTACCGCCATCTCCGCTTTTGCTGATGCGGTCTGTTATTTCCGCCATTTCCAGCTTCGGATCTACATACGCTGTTATTCTTAACAGCTCTCCTGCCCTTTCCAACGCATCAATAAATTCCTGCTGATTTTTATATGCCATGGTGCTGATTATTTTGCTTCAAAGATAAAGCATGTGCAGGCATTGGCGGTTTATTAAACAACTGCCGGCTCATACCAAAAAAATCCCACTGAGAACAGCGGGATATAAAACCAAAACATGAGAAACTAACCTTTTAGATAATTTGAAATTTAAGATTTGAAATTTGAGATTAATGCTGAATTCATTTCCAATCCCGTTAATTCGCCTGGCCCGCCCTGTTGATCTCTTCCGACACACCTGTTGCTCTTTTGCGCGATGGCGCTATCGTATTTTTCCCAAAACGCCAGGTAAAGCTTGCCGTAACCTGGCGGGTGTCCCAGCGGTTCTTTACCGTTACATCCACATCTCCGTACTTCATATACCCGCCAAATTTTTGCCAGCCAAAAGGATCGCGGAAATTGAGCCGTACCGTTGATTTTCCCTTCATAAGATTTTTTTGCAGGCCTATGGTCATCTGGTACATTTCATTCATTACCAGTAAGCCATTCAAGCCTTCAGACCGGTAAAAGCCACTTAGCTCCGCCGAAAACCCATCGGCAAAAGTGAAGCTGTTGGTAATGTTTATCATATACGCCGTATTAGAGGCGTCAATAGGCGTTCCGTTGTATATTCCTTTATACTGATTGTTATACAGGTTTGCAAAAACATTGGTGATGAACCATGGCGCCCATTTAAAGGGAGCGGTAACGGCCAGGCCTATATTACGGAATTCGGATACATTTTCGGTGGTTTGAAATGTGGTCTTCTCATCCGTATTTTGCCGTAATATCTGTGATATCACATCCGTTGTTTTGCTGTAATTGAGCGTAGTGATGAATTTACTTTTAAAGGAATGACTCAGCTCGATATTATGGCTGAACTGCGGCAGCAGGTAGGGATTGCCCTTTTGATAGGTTAATGAATCGAGAAAATAAATGAAGGGATTCAAATCCTGGTAATTCGGCCGGTTCACTCTGCGGCTATACGACAACGTGAGCTGGTTATCCTTATTCACTGCGTAGCTTACAAATGCCGTTGGAAATAAATTGGTATAATGTCTTTTAAAAGCAGAATCATTTGTTACCTGGTACCCTTTTGTGTTGGTGTTCTCTGCTCTCAACCCTGCCTGTACACTCCATTTTTCATTTAGCTTCTTATTTACGTTGATATATGCCGCATTGATATTTTCCTCGTAAATAAAATGATTGGAGCGAAAATCCTTTGCCCATTCCTCACCATCATAGCGTGTATAATCAACAATATTATTGTTCTTAACATAGTTGGCTTTTATACCGGTTTCTATCCTGAAATTATTTTTAAGCGGATGCACATAATCCGATTTAAAAGAATAGATATCAATATTGGAAGGAAGATGTCCCTTCAGCAGCACAGGATCGCCCATGGTGTTGCCCCACTTATCCGTTACGTTTGTGGTTAACAGCATGCTGGAAACATTATCATATTTCACATAGTCTATGTCTATGGCAAACTCCCTGCCCAGGCTGTCGAAGCTGTGCTTGTAGTTGATGTTTCCGGTATAGTTCCTGAACTTGATGTTATTGTCTGCAGTGGAATAGAGCCCTGATTGCAGGCTGCCGTTGGGATTGTAGATATTGGATATGGTGGAAGGGGTGAAATCTCCAAAAAAGCCAAACCCCGTAAATACCACGCCCAGTACATTTTTATCGTTGATGTAGTAGTCGGCGCCCAGCTTAACACTATGATTATCGCCTTTTCCGGTAAAATCGGTACCCAGTACCGCTGAAGCATTTAAGGTTCCGTCTTCATTATAGAACTTCCGCGAAATGGTGAGTTCATTTCTGCGTTTATTGAAGTTGGGATTATAATTGCCAAACAGGTTGATCTTATTTTTCCGGTAATTGAAATTGAGGCTGTGCTGCGATTTGGGCTGCACATATATATTCCCGTCTTTTGTAAAGAATCCTGCTGTAGCGCCCGTCATTATGCTTCCGTTAAGGCCCGTCTTCAAACTCTTTTTAGTTTTGATATTGATGATGCCCGAATTGCCAGCCGCATCGTATTTCGAGGAGGGATTGCTCATGATCTCTATCTGGTCTATAGCGGAAGCAGGGGTATTCTTAAGCAAACTGGCCAGGTCGGCTGCAGAAAGATAAGTAGGCTTACCATCCATCATTACCGTTACGCCGCCTTTTCCTTTCAGGCTAATGTTACCATCATTATCTACCGTTATGCCCGGTGATTTTTCCAGCACTTCCATAGCAGTTGCCCCGGCATTGGTGGGAGCCGCATCTACATTTACAACCAGTTTATCTATTTTTTGCTCTATCAGCGGCTTTCTGGCGGTTATCACTACCGCCTTCATATCCCTGCTCTGTACAGCCAGTGCGGTAACACCGGTTTGAACCGAGGCTCCGGCCGAAGCTACAGTAAAAGGAGTCGTATATTTATTTTCGAACCCAACTGCACTTATCAGCAGTAAAAAATTTCCTGCCCCGGGTGCGGCCAGCTCAAATTTTCCATTCTTATCTGTTACTTCAATTTTAATAACAGCAGAATCTTTAGCCCCTAAAAGGGTTACGGTAGCAGCTTCAATGGCTTTTTCACCATTCTTTACCATGCCTGTTATTTTTGAAACCGCTTGTGTTTGTGCCTGTAGTAATAGTATGCTGAAGCAGCTTACGGCCCATACCAGGAATATTTTTTTCATTGCAGTTTTATTTTGCTTGTAAATAATTACAAGACAAACTTATGGTACTTTGCAATGCATAGTACATAGTTTTACAATGAATGGTTCAAATCAATGATATTTGGTAATGCATAGTACTATCAAGATAAGTTTACGGGTATAAAAATGATGCACTGAACTACTAATAGCTTCGTGATCATTCGTGTATTTTTTGCATCTTAGGCTTTTGCAGGAATGGCTGAGCCTTTGTTCCTTTTAGCATAGAAGAAAAGCGCTATTCCGGCTATGACCAGCAAAGTAGAGATGATTTCGGCCTGTGTTGGATGAAATCCGAAAAGATCGTACTTCGTGTTTACGCGGATCTTTTCAATGAAAAATCGCTCTAACCCGTTCAATACTAAGTAAACAGCAAACATTTGACCCGGAATGGTCACTTTTTTCCGTAAAGCCATCAGCACCAGGAATAAAATAAGGCAGGTAATGATCTCATAAAACGGGGTAGGAAAAACCGGTACGGGCAGGGCGTTGCAATGGCTGCCTTCGCAGCCTTCCATTTGAAATCCCTGCTCATTCACATTATGCGGATAGGGGTATGCCACCGTCCATGTAGGAAGAAAAGACGGTGCTTTTACAGGTATGCGCGGTATGCTGTCTGTTCCAAATTCGCTCAGGTAAATGGTTTTATGGGTGTTGAGCGCCTTTTCAAAATCTCCCGGGCCAGCTTCTACAGCTTTACCAGACGCGCTGGTAACATAGGCGCTGTTTAAAATACCCCAGTCGCCATCACCGCTTACCTGGCAACCAATTCTTCCCAGAGCATAGGCCAGCATCAAAGTGGGAGCAGCGGCATCTACCAGGTGCCGGATGCTTATCTTTTTTTTGCGGGCATACCATAAAATAGCAATGGTAGCACAAATTAAACCACCGTAGAAGGTTAGTCCGCTCGGCGATAATAAATTCTCAATAGGGTTTTGTATGAACCTGTCCCAGTTTTCAAAATTATCAAACAGCTTGGCGCCAATAAAGCCAAAAACAGCGGCATATATGGTTATGTCGCCCACTCTTTCATGCGGCCATATCCTTATTTTGCGCTTCTCGGGTTTTGCAAGCTTTTGCTTTGCTTTTTCGCGGTACTTTAAACCTGCAAAAATCAATGCCAGTATAATACCGCCGCCCCAGCTTCCCTTAGCTGAAAAAATATACTCCTGCGGAGGTATCTGGTCGCTGTTAAGAAATATACCGAAGGCCTTATAGCCTACCAGGAAACCTAATAAAGCATTCATTAATAATTCCTGCAGCGAAGCGGGCTTTCCTGTAATAATGGTTTCCTCAACCGGAAACAACAGCCCTTCTCTTTCTTTTCGTTTAAGCTCTTTGGCCAGCACCATAGCAGAAAGGATAAAAGCGATCGCAACAAAAAAACCGAAAGCATTTACAAATTTTGTCCACGCCCAGGGCTCCGTTCCAAAAGTATCTTTAAGAAAAAAATATAGATTGGGATACATGCTTTGCCATTAGATTTATAAGGCACAATGTTAGTTTAAAAATATGGATTGAAATAAAATAAGCCTGATATTTTAAACCCACATCGAGTTTCACGCCCACCTGAACGAATCATTCGGGCAGGCAAAGACCGCAAAGGAAAAAGACGATGCAAAGAAAAACAAATATGAGAAACCGGATATGCCGGCATTGCAACAGAGAAATATATACCCCATGCTAAACAGTACAAAAAAAGGGCTGTCTAAAAAGTAATGTTTTGCCACAAAGTAATTAAGACACCAAGAAAATAAAACCTGAAGATCAGGACTTTGTGCCCCTGCCTGCCGGCAGGCTTGTGTATTAATGGCATATCTTCTATACCGGCTCTTTCGAGACAGCCTCCAGTACAAGTTAATGAAATAATTTAATTGCAGTATTCTTCAAAAGCTGCGATAAGATTACTGGCTATCAACTGGGCCGGTCTGCCTTCTATTTGATGACGTTCAATAAAGTGCACCAACTGGCCATCTTTAAAAAGCGCTATTGCGGGAGACGATGGCGGGTAAGGCAACAGGTGTTCTCTTAAAGTTTTAACCGCGTCAATATCGAAGCCTGCAAAACTGGTGGTAAGCTGGTCGGGCTTTTTGGCTGCATTGGCTACGGCCATTAATACACCCGGTCTTGCGCTTCCTGCAGAACAACCACATACGGAGTTAATCATTACAAGGGTTGTGCCTTTGAGCTGCAAGGCCGTCTCTACTTCCTGTGGTGTTAACAGCTCATTGAAACCATTATCGGTTAACTCCTCCTTCATTGGTATTACAATTTCTTCGGGATACATTGCTTTAATATTTTAGTTTTATTAATTTTCAGTGCTGCAAAGTTAGGCAAATCTTTCCTCATTCAACAGAGTGTCATATTGTCGTTAATACAATTTGATACAAGACATAATGTCCTGTTTATTTTATTTTAACCGGCGTTTACTGCAAATAGTTCATGTTTTTCCGGGTGGAACACTGTTTGATCACTTCCTGTTGAACAAACAAATTGAATAACAATTAAAATAACAAACTATGACACTTGTAAAAGTAAACGGAGCCCCGGTAAAAAAAGCATACGGCAGCTTCTTAGATGAATGGCTTAATGAATGGACAAATTTTGGCAAAGACGATAACGCGGTTCAATACCACAGCGTGCCCGTAAATATTCATGAAACCAATGAAGCCTATCACCTTGAGCTCAA
>CAYVEI010000070.1:0-21710 GCA_964450515.1 uncultured Terrimonas sp.
GCAATATTTTTTATCACGGACATGATGTTTGCGTGGATACAGATAAGAATGTATACATATGTCAATGGAATGCCGAAAAAACCTACCCGGTTAAATTAGAGCGGATATAGAAATACTATTTTAAAATGCGTACAGACTGGTCATTGTTTTTTGGCAGCTTTCATCCACTGATCGTTCATATTCCCATTGGTATTTTATTGTTTGCCGCATTGCTGAATGGTATAGCAGCGTATAAAAAAAATAAAGCGCTGGAATTTTCCGCTGGTCTTGCCTTACTGGTTGGATCGCTGGGGTCCGCACTGTCAGCAATATCCGGTTATTTCCTTTCGGCAGGTGGCGGATACGATGCAGGCACATTATTCTGGCACCAGTGGATTGGCATTGCTGTTGCGATCATAAGTTTTTGTGCATGGTTGATCAGGAGAAATCAAAAAAAAGATATCTTTCTTCTCAAAACAAAGCTGAGCACATGGCTGCTGTCTTTGTGTGTGTTGTTAATCATTGCAGGCGGTCACCTGGGCGGAACCCTCACACATGGCGAAGGATATTTAACGGCGCACATGCCTTCTTTTCTCAAATCGCTTTTTCCTGCTACGCCCCGTGAGCAACTGCAAAAGCTACCCCCGCAGCTCGATTCAGTGCGGATATATACCAATATCATTCAGCCTATCCTTCATGCCAAATGTGTGAGTTGTCATAATCCGAACAAACAGAAAGGCGATCTTGTTTTACATTCAGCCGAAGGCATCATGAAGGGGGGTAAGAGCGGCAATACCCTTGTACCGGGCGATATTGACAAGAGCGAGCTGATACACCGGGTAACTTTAGATCCGGACAATTCTAAATTTATGCCTGCCAATAACCAGCCGCCGCTTACCACTGTAGAGATAGGATTATTGAAATGGTGGGTAGCTTCAGGCGCCGATTTCAATAAAAACATTGCTGAAAGCAAATTAGATGAAAAGACAAAATTTCTTTTTGGTTTTTATCTTGGCTTTGATGAAGAAAGCAATAAGGATATTGTTTTGCCCGAAGTAGCTCCCGCCGATCCCGATGTGGTGAAGCGGCTAAAAGAAATGAAGCTGATCGTTCGCACCTTAACAGCGCAAAGTAACCTGCTCGACATTTCTTTTGTAATGATGCGGCAAAGCAGCCGGGAGCAGAAAAAAACGGCGTTACAGTTGCTCTTATCCGTAAAAGAACAGGTCTATCGTCTTGATGTAAGCAATTGCGCGCTTACGGGTGAGGAAATAAAAATGATAGCCACTCTTCCCACTCTCAATAAATTGGAATTACAAAAAAATACGCTTACGGATGAGGCTGTGGAGCCACTGAAAGCATTGCAGCAACTGGTTTCGTTAAACTTAGGACAAAATGATATTACCGGTAGAAGTGTAGCCGTGTTTCAGCAAATGGCGGCTTTGCAAAAGATCAACCTCTGGCAAACGCAGTTTGGAGAGGAGGCTGTGAAAAAACTGCAGGGCAATGGGGTGGTAGTAGAGTGGTAAGTGGTAAAGAACCAAATCACAAAAGACAAGAACCAAAAAAAAATCAAAAATCAAATTTCAAATCGAGTACTCTGCCTGTCGTTATAGTAATCACCTCATAGCTGACGGAAAGCTGACTGCACATAAGAAGTAAAGGAAATTACTGCACCAATTGTTTAAATAGTTTTTCCAGTGTTTCTTTGGGATCTGTGCAAAAGCCCGGGTGTACCCTGGAAGTTTGCACAATCGTGCTCCTGGTTGCCGTAAGCCAGCGAAATCGGGAAGCCATGTCTAACCGGGCAATAGGGCCGCCATCGGGTACGCCCATGCAAATTCTTTCAAAAGAACGAAGGTGCGCCGTTATATTGTTTATATCAGGCATGTCAGCAAATGTACGCAGCCGCTCCTCGTTCAGTTCAAACATAACCTGTAAGAACTTTGGTTTGGAAGCATACATAATAACCCCAACATTCAGGAATTCTTCACGCTCCACCCTGGGCACGATGCGAATAACGGCGTATTCAAATAAATGCTTCTCTTGCATGCTGCGCTTCTTTTACAAAAATTGCTGAATGGGCAATACGTGTTGTTAAAAATTGAATATATACTTTTCTTTTTTCATTAGCCGTTCCGGGTGGATCTGCTGCGGTTAACCAGTCATCCGGTATCATTGAAACGATATTACGGATACGCTCAGGGGTTAGCAGGGAGCGGAAAGCTTCATTTACGGATTCCAGCTCGCCTGCCCACGGCAGCAATACATGATTTTTAACCTGTGTAAACGGCCGGGTTGCGTGTTCTTCCCAATTATCCCATGAATGATGAAAATAAAAAGAGGCTCCGTGGTCAATAAGCCATAATGTTTTATTCCACATCAGCATATTGGTATTGCGGGAAGTGCGGTCTACATTCATGATCAGGCTGTCTAACCAAACAATTTGCGAAGCCGGCTTTGCATCAATTATAGTAACAGCCGGATCAAAAGCAATTGCTCCCGAAAGGTAATGAAGCCCAAGGTTAAGCCCTTCGCTGAATTTCAGCAGATCCTGTATCTCTTCATCGGGCTCTGTTCGGCCAAAAGCTTCATCCACATGCGCGAAAACAATCTCTGGTACTTTTAATCCCAGCACGCGGGCAATTTCACCGCCCAGCAGTTCCGCTATAAGCGCTTTAATACCCTGACCTGCCCCGCGAAATTTCAGTACATATAAGAAACCGTCATCCGCTTCGGCAATAGCAGGTAACGACCCGCCTTCCCTTAGGGGGGTAACATAACGGGTAACGTTAACCGTTCTTAATGCTGGTGTGGTATGGCTCATGTGCAATTCCGCATTTATGCCTTATTTTTTAATCAGTATCATTTTCACCTGTAAAAAGAAGACCGGCCTGAAAATTAGCCATTTTTTATCTTACCCGAGGTAAATACGCGCCTGCTGTAAACAATTTTTAATGTTTTGTGAATACCGTTACATTTGAAAAATGATGTTGCCTGCACATTTTAAAGACATTTTTGAGCCTGCGTTGCTTAAAGAAATGGAAAGTAAAACGGAAATGAAAACCGTTAAAGCCGGGGCGGCTATTTTAGATGTTGGCCAGATCGTAAGAGTAATGCCAATCATCTTATCGGGCTCCTTAAGGGTTTCGCGTACGGATGATGAAGGCAGGGAAATTTTGCTGTATTATATAAATTCCGGTGAAAGTTGCGCCATGACCTTTACCTGCTGCATGGAGCATTTCCCCAGCGAAATAAAAGCAGTGGCAGAGGATGATACGGAAATGCTGACGGTGCCTGTGCAAATAATGGATGAATGGCTGATAAAGTACCCCACCTGGAAAAGCTTTGTAATGAAAACCATTCGCAGCCGCTTTAATGATATGCTCAAAACTATTGACCAGATAGCCTTTCAGAAATTAGATGAACGGCTTGTAAACTATCTCAGGGAAAAATCAAGAACTACGGGCTCCACGCTCATTAACCTTTCGCACGAGCAGATAGCCACTGAGCTGGCCACTTCCCGCGTAGTGATCTCCCGGCTGCTTAAAAAATTAGAGAACGATAAAAAGGTACTGCTTTACCGTAACCAGGTAAAGCTGCTCAGCGCATTGTAACAAATGTAACCAACCATCCCAATCCATTGTTTCATTTTTGCCTTGTAACAAATCTGACACAATGAAACACGAAATAAGTACGCAATGGATGGGCAAAATGCAGTTCAATTCCATTGTTAATGACCACGTAATTGTTATGGATGCTCCTGAACGTGCGGGCGGTGAAGACCTTGGCACTATTCCCAAACCCTTAGTGCTCACAGCGCTTTCGGGCTGTACGGGCATGGATGTGGTGGTATTGTTAAGAAAGGAAGGAAAAACGCTCGGCAACTTTAATGTAACGGTAAGCGGCGAACTCACCAAATCGGCGCCTGTGCAGTACAGTAATATCCATGTTGTGTATGAAGCGGAAGGCGACAGTGCCATTGAGTCTGACGTATTGCGTGTTATAAGCCGCTCGCAGGAAGATATATGCGGGGTTAGTGCTATGCTGAAAAAGGCAATGCCCGTTACCTGGGAAGTATGGTTCAATAAAGCGGAAATATTCAACAATCTCCATTCATTTAAAGTAAATAACAATGATATCGGCAATTAAAAGCATGTTGGGCTTTGGTCCCGCAGTTGACTGGGCGGCATTGGTAGCCGCCGGAGCGGAAATCATTGATGTAAGAAGCAAAGGCGAATTCCTTGGAGGACATATAAAGCACTCGGTTAATATTCCCTTAAACGAGTTGGGCAATCATTTAAGTAAGATAAAAAAGGATAGCATCATTATTACCTGCTGCGCTTCCGGCATGCGAAGCGCATCGGCAAAAAGCATCTTAGCTGCCAATGGTTTTACTAAAGTGTATAATGGCGGGGGATGGATGACTTTACAAAATAAGATCAGATGAAAATGAAACAACGCGTATTAACAGGCTGGAACCGGATGCGGGGCATTTATTTTATTACGGGGGTGATTATAATTATACAGGCTGCCATTAGCAGGCAATGGCTTGGTATAGCATTGGGCAGCTATTTCGTGTTAATGGCTGTTTTCAGGTTGGGTTGCGCTTCGGGTACCTGCTTTGGCGGCAGTTGTGATGTACATCACACTAAGAGTGATTAAAAAAACTTTCTCTTTTCTTTACAATGCGGAACTTTATCCTTCAATTGCCGTTGTATGAAATTTGTTTGGTTGTTATTGGCCGGTTACGGTTTCTTTTGTATAGAAGGCTGCCGGGCGCAGCAAAAACCCGCAGCACAAAAATTAGTAAGTGATACCATATACACCTATGGCGATACTTCTGCGGATGGTACAGGAAAATATTACTTCGGCAGGGAAATAGCACAGGTAATGGGCGCCGCAGGCGCTGCCTGGCTTGATAGGGATGAGCGGCAACAGGAAGAAAATACGGCACTTGCTATTGAAAAAATGAAGCTGTCTTCATCAGATATCGTTGCCGACATAGGCGCCGGTACGGGGTATTACAGTTTTAAGTTAAGTGAAAAGCTGCCGCAGGGTAAAGTATACGCAGTAGAGATCCAGGATGAAATGATCGCTGCGCTTGAAAAGCGAAAAGCGGCCTTGTATAACCGTAATGTAACCATCATAAAAGGTAGTCACATGTTGCCCAACCTGCCCGATCATTCCGTTGATTTGGCTATTATGGTGGATGTATACCACGAACTGGAATATCCGTATGAAATGCTGCAATCCATAAAGAAAACATTAAAAAAAGATGGAAAGATTTTACTGGTAGAGTATCGCGGTGAAGATCCTGCGATCCGTATTAAACCGTTGCATAAAACTACTGTTGCACAGCTCAGCAAAGAAATGTTCGCCAATGGGTTCCGTTTATATTATAAAGGCGATTTCCTTCCGCTTCAGCATTTCCTGCTGTATACAATAGCCGTGGAATAGATTGGCTTGTACTTCCTGTTCCATTTCCTCATTTCTGATCTCCCTGCTGTATATTTGCAGCAGTTCCTGGTAAATTGTGCCGGCAGCAGTATTTTTTATTAGCTTATGATAAAATGCGCAGGTAGATACGCGTATGGCAATAGCCCGGTAGCCGGAATGTTGTACATTTAATGAACAACCCTTCATTTTTGCAGTTGAATAGCATTAACCGGCTTTGTTTTTTTAAGACATGGCCTGGTTTTTGACTATAACTTTTTTTGATTAGGATAACAACAGCATGAATTGCCCCTGCGAGGAAGAACAAGTATACATAATCGGTATTCCGGGGTTATGAACAAAAAACTGTACGCTATGCGATCTGGTGTTTCCTGCTTTTTTATGCGTTATGCTTTCCTGCTATTTCTTTTTTTCTTTTCATGCAAAAAGGGAACAGATGATAAGGTTGCTCCTCCATTTGTTATTACGGGTGAATGGATATTTATGTCCAATACGGTTTCAACGGAAGCTGTTACTACCTATAGCATTGACGGTATAGTATACCGGAATAAAATTACCGCAGATTATGTAACCTACAACAATAATGGTACTGTTACCATCACGGGCAACAGCATGACGGGCAGTGACCTGCGCTTTGACGTAATAACAAAGGCATACTTTTCATTTTATATTGGCGATGATAATGACGAGGACAGCGTGGAAGCCCCGTTTACGAACTATATGGATACGGCTTATGCCGCTCAGCAGCCCTTTCAGCTTATAGGAAAGGATTCCATTTATTTCCCGGAAGGAACGCTTATGGCAATACCCGATATTAACGGGGAAGAAAGAACATCCATGACTTTGCCACAGGGTGGTACGATAAGAGGCTTTGATAATGCAATGAAGATCATTACCACTTCAGTAGATGCGTATAGCTATACGGAAGACGAAACGACCTATCATGTAGTTAAAAAGGAAAGAGTGGAAACCGACCTGGCGAAGCAATTTTAATACTTACCACCCCATCGCATTGCGATGTGAAAACCCGGGATGCTTTACCTGGCCATTTCTTCCATAAAATATACAAGCCCGGCTGCCATACGATTTGTACCGGAGATCATATAGCGGGGTGCATCCACGGCTGCCGGTAAGTCCGTTGTAACAATTTTGTAGCTTCCGCATCGCCCACGATCAGCTTTTTTACAGGATCATAAACCAGGGGGCGCCCCAGCTTCATGGAAAGGTTAGCAATGATGCAGCTTGCGGTAGAGATATGGCCTTCTTCAATATCCGCTACGGGTCTGGTTTGGTTGTCAATTGCTTTCAAAAAATCCAGCATGTGCAAACGGGTAGCCGGCGCTGCATTCAGTTCGATATCGGGTTCTGTAAGGTCTTCAGGGTATTTTTCCTTTTCGTATACCACATCCTTATGAATTTTTTCACCCTTGCCCTGTGGTATAAAATCATATTGCATGGTGCTGGCACACAGGGTTCCTTTTTCGCCGTACAGCTTAAACGACCAGGGATATTCCGGATCGGCAGGCGTGCCCCAGCTCCGGTGCTGCCACACGCAGTTAAGCTCGTTGTATTCAAAAATGGCAGACTGCGTATCGGCTATATTGCTTTTACCGGTTTTGTCAACGTAAATGCCGCCTGTGGAACTGATGCGGATAGGCCAGCCTAATTGCAGCATCCACCTAACGGTGTCGAACATGTGAATACACATATCGCCCATAATGCCGTTACCATATTCCATAAACGTGCGCCACCAGCGTACATGCGGTAATCCGTCGTAAGGGCGCATAGGAGCGGGCCCCGTCCACATTTCATAATCAAAGAAATCGGGTACCGGCTGCACGGGCGGGTTGCCGTTATTGCGCATGTGATAATAGCAGCACATTTCTACATGCGATATTTTTCCCAGCAGGCCGGCATCTACAATATTTTTCTTTGCGTCAATCAAATGCGGTGTGCTTTTGCGCTGGGTGCCCACCTGCACTACGCGGTTGTATTTTCGTGCCGTGGCCACCATTGCCTCTCCTTCCATTACATCAACGCTAATGGGCTTTTGTACATACACGTGCGCGCCTGCTTTTATAGCGTCTATGGCTTGCAGGGCGTGCCAGTGATCGGGTGAGCCAATGAGCACGATATCTGGCTTTTGTTCTGCCAGCAGCTTACGGTAATCGCCATACGTAGCCGGTTTTTTATGATTGAATTGCCGCTGGCTTACCATTTCCGCGGCTTTCTCTAACTGATGTTTATCCGGGTCGCATAACCCTACCACTTCTACCGGTGCAACCTGTATCAGCCGGAACAGGTCGCTTTTGCCATACCACCCGGTACCGATCAGGGCTACCCGCCGGGGTTTTGCTGAAGGGGAAACTAAAAAATCCATACCATTGACCTTAAGAGAAGCGAGGGCAAGGGCTGCGGAAGCCCCGCGGATAAACTGGCGGCGGTTAAAGTTGTGCTGGCTCATATAACAAGTATTTAGAAGTAAAATGCAATAGCTTAAAGATAACAAGCTTTACGGTTTTTTATTCACTTGCTGTTGTTTGTAATTTATTTTTCCCGATGGGGCTTCATCGCACTACCCGCGCAGCGGTTTAATGCTCCTTCGTTGCGTACCGTTTGCTTTCATTTTCACCCCTGCCTGCCGGCCGGTAAATTTTCAAATTTCCCACATCCTCCCCTCACCCCTGCTCCGCGCTCATTGTTAGCCCTCTTATTTCTTTTAGTTTAAACAGCACTTCTTCCAGGCGGTTTTGCGGTATACCAACCGTTACGGTACAAAATAATTGTAGCTGCTGTTCCGCTATTGTGCAGTTATACTGTTTTATAACGGTCATTATAGCATTCATGATCGTATAGTCGAATTGCAGCCGGTATTGCCGCTCAATGGCTTTTTGGATAACGGGAACAGTTTGCAGCACCAGGGCTGCAGCCGATCGGTAGGCATTAATTAAGCCGGGAACACCCAGCAAACTGCCCCCGAAATACCGTACCACCACAATGAGTATATTGGTCAGTTGCCTGCTTTCTATAAGTCCGAATATGGGTTTGCCTGCCGTGCCCGAAGGCTCACCGGCATCGCTAACGCGATAGTTATTGCCATCTAACCCTATACGGTAGGCGAAACAATAATGCGTGGCTTTGGGAAACGCTTTCTTTACCCCCTCCATTTCCTTTTTAAAATCATTTGCCGAAGCGAGCGGGATCAAACAGGCGATGAACCGGCTTCCCCTGTCTTTGAATTCCGCCGTTCCCCGTTGTTCTGCTGTATAATAATAATCCATAATCCTGTCCTTTCTTCCTGAATATGCGTATGAAATAACAATGGTACCGTTACCCCATTGTTGAGCTGTTTAATGAAGCAGGCATATAATAGGCTATCCTGTCTGCAAAAAAATGATCTTCTCCTGTTTGCACTTCATTGATCAGCTTTGGCGCGGGAATACCTCCGGGTATCACTAATGATCCGTTTGTAATAACCCGGGCTTCATCCCATTTGTTTTCGCTGATGAATGATTGCAATATTTGTGCTCCGCCTTCCACAAGCACACTTTGTATACGCAACTGGTATAAAGCGCTTATAACCTGCTCCACTATGCTCTCCTCATTACTCACCCGGTAAAACCAGTTTCCGGCAGTTAATATATTATTTTCGTTCCATAGCGTATGCCGGTGTTCATTAAAAATAATGGTGGGCGCTTTTGCGTCAAACAACTGCAAAGTGCCGGGTAGTTTTAATGCTTTATCAATAACCAGCCTTACCGGGTGCTTCCCCGGCCATAAGCGGGTGGTTAGGGATGGATTATCGAGCATTGCGGTGCGGGTTCCCACCAAAATAGCCGGCTCCTCACTGCGCCAGCGATGTACCAGCCTGTTAGTACAGGCGTTGCTGATCTGCACTGCAGAACCTCCGGGGGCGGCTATTGATTCATCGCTGCTTTGCGCCCATTTAAGCGCTATAAAAGGCCGCTGCCGGGTATGAAAAGTAAAAAAGCGTTTATTCTGCTCCCGGCATTCTTTTTCGAGCACACCCGTTGTTACCGTTATGCCTGCCGCCAGCAATTTTTCAATGCCTTTACCATTTACTTCAGGAAAGGGATCCCTGCAGCCTACTACTACTTTGGGTATGCCGTGCTTTATGATCAGTTCGGCGCAGGGTGGCGTTTTGCCATAATGCGCGCAGGGTTCCAGCGATACATACAGTACGCTTTCGCTGATCAGGCGCCTGTCTTCTTTTTTTACCGATGCCATGCAATTCACTTCCGCGTGCGGCATTCCATACTCCCGGTGATAGCCCTCTCCAATGATCCGGTTATGATGTACCAGCACAGCGCCTACCATAGGGTTAGGCGCAACATATCCTGCCCCGGCCCGTGCCAGTTGCAGACAACGGTGCATATATTGTTCTTCAGTAGTCAATGCCTGTTCAATTGATTTATTTGCAACACGCTCATTGCAACACGAAGTTACGTTAATAAAAAACCCCGGACGTTTACCCGGGGTTAGTGTAAAGCAATGATTTATATTAATGGGCAGCAGCAGCGGCCTGCTTCGCTTTAGCCCTTTGTTTGGTTTCCTCCGGCGTTAGCTTACCTAAAGGCTTATCTTTTGCAAAGTCAACCAATATAGGTGCGGCAACAAATATCGAAGAATAGATGCCTGTTAATACACCGATCAGCATAGCAAACGAAAAGCCTCTTGTTACTTCACCGCCAAATATGAATAGCACCAATACCACTATAAATACCGTAACTGATGTCATAATGGTACGGCTCAGGGTATCATTAATTGCGGCGTTAATAATGCGTGTTTTGCTTTCTCCCTTCATTGTTCTGCTGTACTCCCGTATACGGTCAAATACCACCACGGTATCATTCATGGAATACCCTACCACGGTTAGTATGGCTGCAATAAAGTGCTGGTCAATTTCAAGCGGAAAAGGCATAATATGACGGAGGAAGGAGAACACAGCCAGGGTAACCAGCACATCATGCACCAGCGAGAAGATGGTACCAAGCGAAAATCTCCAGTCGCGGAAACGAAGAAAAATATACAGGAAAATAAGAATAATAGCTACCACTGTGGCCGTTACGGCGCCGCGTTTCAGGTCTTCAGAAATGGAAGGCTGAACGCTTTGTGAGCTTTGAAGATATACTTTTTTAAAATCCGCAGCGGTTGTGCCTTCGGCCAAAAAGGGCTGGAGGCCGCCGAATAAGGTAGCTTCAACCAAAGAATCTGCTGTACGTGAAGGGTTTTCTTTCTGGAAAGACGTGGTAATATTTAATGTACGCGTATCGCCCACCGTTTTTATTACCGGATATTCGCCAAATACTTTTTGCAAAGCATTCTTTATACCGTCGTTATCCTGCGCATGATCGAAATGGATGGTATAGCTTCTGCCGCCTTTATATTCTACCCCTTCATCGAATCCGTAAAAGAAAGATCCGATCCCGAATAGAAATACCACTACCGAAATCATATAGGCATATTTGCGCGCCTCCACGAATTTAAAATGCGCCTTCTTGAATATGGAGCTCGACAGTTTGGTAAAATATTCAAAGTGGCGTCCTTTTTTGTTGGTCCACCACTCAGAAACGAGCCGTGCAATAAGGATACCGCAAAACAGGTTTAATACCACGGCAATGATCTGTGTAGTGGCAAAACCTTTAATAGGGCCGGTACCAAAAACATACAGTACAATGGCGGTTAATAAGGTGGTAACATGCGCATCTAATACGGGAGGCAGCGAACGGCTATACCCGTGATCTACCGCCATGGCATAACTTCGCCCCCATGTTATCTCTTCCTTGATACGTTCAAATATAATTACGTTGGTATCTACCGCCATGCCAATGGCCAGCACCAGCGCCGCAATGCTTGCGGAGGTTAGTGTGGCGCCCAGTCCGCTCAAAACACCAATAGTAAAAAACAGGTTCAGGATTAATGTAATGTTAGCGATCCAGCCGCTGGTGTTAAAATACAATAACATCAGGGCGAATATCAGCACAAAAGAAATAACAAACGACATGGCGCCGCCTTTAACGGCTTCCTTACCCAGTGTGGGGCCTACCATTTGCTCCTGCACAATTCTTGCCGGTGCGGCTAACTGGCCCGACTGGAGGATATTTGCCAGATCGGAGGCTTCCTCTACGGTAAAGCTGCCGGAAATTTGTGAGTTACCGTCTAATATGGGATTGATAACATTGGGTGCAGAGTATATAATATTATCTAATGCGATAGCTACCGGCTTGTTTACGTTTTCCGTAGTAAGATCCGCCCATTTCTTGGTGCCCTGTTTGGTCATCCGGAGTGAAACTGCCGGCCTGCCGCGCTCGTCGTAAGAAATAGTGGATTCCTCTACGTCATCGCCTTCTAACGGTGCTTTATCGCCATCGCGTGTTTTAATAACATACAGCGGAAGCACGGAAGCGCTTGTTGCCGCTCCCTGGGGCGGTATGCCATATAAGAACCTGGCATTGGTAGGGAAGATATCTTCTGCGATCTTCAGGTTTTCATTTAATAAAGCGGTGTCTTTTACCTGCACATACGCAATAGCAGCTTCGCCCTGTGAAGCCTGCATGAACAGGCCCAGTATAGTATGCGTAGGAGCGGGGGAGGTGCTGATCTCATTATTTGCCTGCTGGTTGGTATCGGCAGAAAGATCAGACAGCGAAAGCGTTTTGGTGGTATCAACCGGGGCAGCGGCGCCTGCTGTATCCTGCTGCTTTTTTGCCGTATCGGAAGTGGCTGTATGGCTTTGTCCGATCTTTTTCAGCATTTCTTCGGCCTGGGAAAACGACTGCGACAGTTCATTGCCCCTGTATACTTCCCAGAACTGCATGTTGGCTGTAGCCTGTAATATTTTACGTACTCTTTCGGGATCGTCTTTTACACCTGCCAGTTCCACACTTATCGTACCCTTGCGCGGATCGGGGTTAATATTAGGCTGAGCCACGCCAAACTGGTCAATACGCTTGGTTAATACCCTGAACGTATTTTGAAAGGCCTCGCCCGCCATGGTTCTCAGTTTTGAAATAACCTGCCCGTCAGAATCTTCCAGCTTAATATTGCGCTGACCCGCATTGGCAAACAGCCCGGATAATTTTCCGGAAGGATTCACTTCTTTATAGGCATCTGCAAACAGGCCAATATAATCGGCGTCTGTGGTTCCCCTGCGCTGGGTTGCCAGGTCAAGCGCCTTGTTCAGCCCGGGGTCTTTGGGGCTGTTGGAAATAGACCGCAGCAAATTTTCAAGCTCCACCTCAAGTGTTACGCTCATACCGCCCTGTAAATCCAATCCCAGGCTTAATTCCTGTTCTTTGGCTTTCTGGTAGCTGGTAGCCCCGTTAATGCCGTAAGTAATAATTTTCCCTTTAGTACTGTCTAATAAGCGGGTTAACCGGTGCTCGTAAGCAGAATCCTTGGCTTCCTGGGAAGCCCCGCTGTAATGTGAATTTACCCAGTTAAGGGCTTGTTTTTCCATCTTCCCCTCGTGGTTGTGCACCACCCATGTAAAATGCAGTTGGTAAAGGGATATAGCAATCAATGCAATCGCAAAAACAGAGACCAAACCTTTCAGTTGCATACAAAAAAGCGTTTACAAAAGTTTAAAGTGGGGGCAAAGATAGGGTTTCAGCATGAATTATTATAACATAAAACAGTTCTCTGCAAGGCGCTTTTCGTTTCCCAATTGCTTTACAAGCAAAGGTTACGGGTGCATGGTAAAACCTGAAGATCGCCCTGCGGATTAAACCAATTTATTATATATTCCATCTTTACTTAACTTAGTTTCGCAAAAAAGGCATCATGAAAAAACTAATATTCACAGGCGCAATGCTGGTTTGTATGACCAGCATCTATGCACAAAAAAACAAAGCAGCACAAAAGTCGGGCAATCCCGTTTTCCCCGGGTGGTATGCCGACCCTGAAGGCATCATTTTTAATAACACTTACTGGATATATCCTACTTACTCCGCACCTTATGACAAGCAGGTTTTTTTAGACGCTTTTTCATCGCCGGATCTTATTCAATGGACGAAGCATAGCCGCATTGTTGATACCTCTGCTATTAAATGGGCCAAAAGAGCTTTATGGGCGCCGGCTATCGTAGAGAAAAAAAACAAGTACTATTTATTTTTTGGCGCCAACGATATTCAGAGCAACCAGGAAAAGGGCGGTATTGGCGTTGCGGTGGCCGATGAGCCGGCAGGCCCATTCCGGGACTTGCTGGGCAAACCATTGGTAGATCAATTTCATAACGGCGCCCAGCCTATTGACCAGTTTGTTTTTAAAGACAGCACCGGTGCGTATTATTTAATATACGGCGGATGGCGGCATTGCAACATCGCCAGGCTCAATGATGATTTTACAGGCTTTATTCCTTTTGAAGACGGAACAATATTTAAAGAAATAACACCGGAAGGATACGTGGAAGGGCCTTTTATGTTCATCCGCAACGGCAAATACTATTTCATGTGGTCGGAAGGCGGCTGGACAGGACCCGATTACAGCGTGGCGTATGCCATTGCCGATTCGCCGTTTGGCCCTTTTAAAAGAATAGATAAAATTTTACAGCAAAACCCGGGGATAGCCACCGGCGCCGGTCACCACTCCGTTATCCACAACCCCGGCGCCGGCCAATGGTATATGGTTTACCATCGCCGGCCTTTAACGGAAACCGACCGCAATGCAAGAGTAACCTGCATTGATCGCATGTATTTTGATGAAAATGGACTGATCAAACCCGTGGTGATTACTAATGAGGGGGTTGAAAAAAATGAGTTGAAGTAAAAATTTATGAAGGCAGCCGTATCATTTTTTACCCATTCCGCCGCAGTTATTTAGAGTAGTTTATGCAATAGCTAATTCAGGAATATGTTTTTAAAATAATTATTGCATGAAAAATATTGGACAACTGTATCATTCACTGCTGGAACCATCGGATGCTCTGATCGCCGATGTGGAAAAAATAAAAGGAGACATACTGGTGCTGGGCGCAGGCGGTAAAATGGGACCTGCCCTTACCATTCTTGCCAGAAAAGCCATTGATAAAGCCGGCATTTCCAAAAAGATAATTGCAGCCTCCCGCTTTTCGGAACCTGGCCTGCAGCAGCAATTACAGGCTGCGGGCATTGAAACCCACGTGGTGGATATGCTGGAAGATGAGCAACTGCAGCGTTTACCACAGGCGGAAAACGTATTGTACATGGCCGGCCAAAAATTTGGCACTACCGGCAAAGCGTGGTTTACATGGGCTATGAATGCATACCTGCCCGGACGGGTGGCCTTACAATATAAGGATTCGCGTATTGTAGTATTCTCTACCGGAAATGTATACCCGCTATCGCAGGTGGCATTGGGAGGCGTAAGCGAAGAGCAGGCAACCGGGCCTGTGGGCGAATATGCCCAAAGCTGCCTGGGCAGGGAAAGGATGTTTCAATACGGATCTTCAAAATATAATACGCCGCTTTTTATTTACCGGTTAAACTATGCCAATGATGTTGGTTACGGTGTATTGCTGGAGATTGCCAGATCCGTTTACGCCGGTAAGGCCATTGATCTGCGCATGGGTCATGTAAATGTGATCTGGCAGGGCGATGCCAATGAAATGGCCATACGGGCTTTATTGCATTGCGCAACGCCGGCTAAAATTGTAAATATCACCGGTCCTGAAACGGCGCCTGTTCGCTGGATTGCGGCGGAGTTTGGAAAACAATTTGAAAGAGAACCTCTTTTTATAAATGAAGAGCAGTCCACGGCGCTGTTAAGTAATGCATCAGAATCTTTCAGGCTTTTTGGATACCCGCGGGTAACTTTAAAACAAATGATTGCTTTGTTAGCAGATTGGGTGAAACAGGGTGGCGAAACAATTAACAAGCCCACGCATTTCCAGGAGAGAGAAGGTCAATTTTAAAAAAGTAAAAATGAAACCATTAGATACTGATATCAACCGCTTATTACAGGAAGGCGCCGTAATACCGGCCCATCCGCTGGCCTTAACCCAACAGTTACAAATAGACGAAAAAAGGCAGCGGATGTTAACGCGGTACTATATAGCCAGCGGGGCGGGTGGTGTAGCCGTAGGTGTTCACACTACCCAGTTCGAGATCAGGAAACCTGAATTCAACCTGCTGGAACCGGTTTTAAAACTGGCCGCAGAAGAAATTGACCAGGCAAATATTGATCGTCCCTTCATAAAAGTTGCGGGTATTGTTGGCCCCGCTGATGCTGCAGTTAAAGAGGCCGAACTTGCTGTTCAGTATGGATACCACCTGGGGCTGGTGAGCATGGGTGGGCTCAACAATTATTCCGAAGCTCAATTAATAAAAAGAGCAGAGAAGATCGCAGCAGTGATCCCTGTTTTTGGTTTTTACCTGCAGCCTGCAGTGGGCGGCCGCATGCTGAGTTATGAATTCTGGAGAGATTTTTCAGACATTACTAATGTGCATGCGATAAAGGTTGCTGCTTTCAACCGCTATCAAACATTAGACGTGGTAAGGGCTGTATGCAACTCCTCCAGGCGCCGTGATATTGCATTGTACACCGGTAATGATGACAATATTATTGCAGACCTGGTAACCCCTTACCGGTTTCCGGTAGCAGGCAGGCAGGTTGAAAAAAGATTTGTTGGAGGCTTGCTGGGGCACTGGGCCGTATGGACGCAAAGATCAGTAGCCCTGTTTAATGAAGTAAAGAAAGCATTGGCAGGCAATGATAGTAATTATGCGCAACTGTTATCAGAAGGCATTGCGGTAACGGATATGAATGCTGTTATTTTTGATGCCCGGTACAATTTTAAAGGCTGCATTGCAGGTATACATGAAGTATTGCGCAGGCAGGGACTGATGGCTGGAACCTGGTGTTTGAACCCCGAAGAACGGTTATCTCCGGGCCAGGCTGAAGAAATTGACCGCATCTATGCATTATATCCCCAACTTACCGATGATGCTTTTGTAAAAGCGTTTCTTAAAGCAGAAGATGGGCTGGTTTAAGTTATATTTACCCTTACTATTTAACGGCACAAGCGATACTCTTGCGCCTGGATGGGGTTAATTCAGGATAGCTTTTCGTCAGCGGGTCAACACTCAAAAACCTGCCCAACCTCGGATCATATATCCTCATTCCATAGTCCTGCTGGTTGCGCTCACCCTTCACTTCATTATCATTCTCCTTACCATTAAACCCATACTTATACTTAGCCCCGGCATTCGAGTACGTTCTTCCTGGCATCAACATTCCAAAGGCATAATAATCCTGCGAGGTCAACACCTCGGCTGTGTAATAATCAATCACCGTGTCGCTGTTCTCATCCACGCCTATCTTTTTATCACTTATTATCACCATCACATTACCCAGGTGGTTGGTCAGCTCATAAATCCGTTTACCTTCCGTACCGTTGGTAATAGGATCACCGGTAGCATTGTAATCGGCATTGGCTAAGGGTGTACCGCTTGCTATGGTAAAGCCCGGTGTTACCATACCCAATCGGCTACTGCCGTACAGGTGCTGCTCTGCCCAGGTAAAGTTAGTATTATCATAGGAATATATTCCCAGCACATTTCCCAGGGCGTCTCTAACGTAGTAATCTTCTTTGGTGTAGTATTGGTTGTAGGTTTTGGTTATTCTGTAGCCTGCGGCATCATATCCGTAATCTATCCCCGTATAACCATTCCATACACTGGCTATCTTTCCGTATAGCGTCCATTCAATGCCGGCGATGTATTCAGATTCATCGCTAATGAGGTTACCAATTTTGTCGTATTTATAATTATTGGGATTCTGATAGTCGATATCTACGTAATGGTAGTTACCAGGTATATTATCCGTAACGTAATTCAAGCGGTTGTTGATCAGGTTACCGGCACCGTCCCTGGTGTAGTTGAATAGAAGCTCGTCCATGAATAAGTGACTATCGATAGTACCGCCCCCGTAGCGGTTCAAGGTTGATATATTACCGTTGGCATCATACCCGAAATACTCGGCGTAGGCTGCATCAATGGTCATATAGTCCCAATAGGGGAAAGATCCGCTAATGGCAGTATGCAGACGTGAAACGATAAGGCGGTTCAACTGCTGAAAAGAGTTTTAGATAAAATCCATTAAACAGGGCTGAATTATTCCGGAGCGAATAAAGACAGCGCTTCCAAAAGTAAATACAACATTATCTTTTTATAGAATCCAGTGTGGGCGTTGATTTCGAGTGAAATAAATAAAAAGGGGCAATGCTTTGAAACATTGCCCTTTAAAGTGCCCGGGACTGGTTCAGTACCTATGCTTGTAACTAATTAACTATCAATTAATTAATATTAGATTATTAGGTATGAAGTAACAACAGAGTAACAGAAATTGTAATAATGCCCTATTTTGCCGGGTAAAGATTATATGCTTCTAAATTAAAACAGGTAATAAATTTGTTACCTTTGCTTATGAAGTCCAGCGAACTGCTAAGGTTACTTAAAAAAGACGGTTGGTTTATCGTACGACAATCAGGCAGCCACATGATTATGGAACATCAAACCAAAGAAGGGAAGCTTATTGTTCCCTACCATGCCTCAACCGAAGTAAAAAAAGGTTTGCTTACCGCCATATTAAAACAGGCAAAAATTAAAACAACAAAAAGATGAAAAAACCTAAGATAAAAATGCAGGTACTGAAAGAGGATAAAGGATATTCCGCTTTTGTAAACATTGGAAAGGACTTTATAGGCACACAGGGTAACGACTTTGAAGAACTCAAAGCCAATGTTTTGGATGCTGTGAACCTTTATGCCCAGGATAAAGGGTTTTCTTATACACCCGGTGAAATGCAGTTTGAATTGGAATTGCCAAGCTTCTTTGAATTTTATAAAGTAATTAATGCAAAGGCACTTTCTGAACGCATAGGCATCAATCAAAGCCTTTTGGCGCAATACATCAAAGGGATAAAAAAACCTTCGCCTAATCAAACTAAACGGATTTTAAAGGGCGTTCAGCAGGTTGGCAGGGAACTGGCATCAGTGCAGTTTATTATGTAGCTTTTTTTTGCCGCTACAATCTTTAAATCTTACAAAATGGGTAACCCAGGCTTTGGGAATATTTTCCCGGCTGTACCGGATACCTGTATCCTGATCCGTGTAAACCTCTCCTTTTACAAAAAAACATTTGTGCATGGGTTTAGACAATTCTCTCAATGATACTGCTCCGCTTTTTATACCTGCCAAAAGTTCAATTTTTTCTTTCCCGTTCATGTGCCGGTTTTTTACGGTCATGTATGAAAATCTTTACTCCTTCATAGTCCAGGTCTGCAAACTGTTGCTTTGTGAAATGCTTTCCGGTTTTCTGCTCAATCAGCATTCCATCAATACCCATAGTGAATGGGTGAAATATTAATCTGCTCCCCTTTACTGCCAATGGATCATTTATAAGAGGTTTCTGCTTTCCTTCCTTAACATCCTTTAGAAATTGTATTTTCTGCGCTCTTGTCATTGTTGATTTTTTTGCAGTTCATTAATAATCCTGTCCAAATCCTCATCAGACATTTTTTCAAAATCCGTTGTTAAACTGGTTGCCTGCAGTGTGGGCAGGGAGTATTTGAGTAACCTCTCAAACAATACTATTCTATCCTTTGGCTCCAGTTGCTGCCAGTCTTTTTGTATCTGCTCTGTTTGGCTTTGTATGAAGCTGTTAACCCATTGCCTTAAATCTTTGGTGGCTTTGTTTGGTGCGCCCGGTTTCCTGCCGCCCTGCCCTTTCTTAAATGATGTTTTATTCCCTGCCATATTTTGCCCTATTTTATGGGTTTGCCTGCATTTTGCTTGTGTTTTTGGTTAAGCAAACCACCTGCTACAAAATGAAGATTGCTATTTGGTTCAACTTGCCGAAGCTGCCGGTATATCGCCAAACCTCTTTCCGTATTTTCATTTAAGGAAATTTGCCTTGCCGCCTCTACCGAAAGAAATTCAGTTTCCGGTACCGGGTTGTTATTAACATATTCACGCCAGAAACTCACATTTTCCATGTCTGCATTAAGTACCCTTTTAATCCAGTTTGTATAAGGTTCCTTTACCTTCAATTGCCTGTATAATTCTACCAGATAAATAAAGCGCTCTTTGCCGTCTGTTGATGTTAAGATTTGCATTGCTTTTTGTGTTGGTTTGATTAATGGGTTTGGGTACGATCATACCCCTATTTCCACCTATATTACAAGTTGGAAATGCCATTTTTTTAATTGCTCAATAATTCATCAAATTTTAGGGCTATTTTCTGCCCGGTTTCTTCGTCCCTGCAAATGCTTTTATCCTGCATTATCTGCCTGTAAATGCGGTTGTATTTTTTATAGGCTTCCTTGTGGTGGATTTTAAATTCCTGCCTTATTTCGGGGTTATGCATTACAGCAATAATCTTTTTCTGCTCGGCTGATAGCTTGTACAAATTCATGTGCTGTTTTTTTATACTGTTGTTGAAAATACTAACCGTATCATTTGCCATTGTTGATAAAATATTATTTGTGAATAATTGCCCGGCTGATAATGGTAACGGCTGTTTGTATCGGCTGAAATACTTTACATTGCTGATCTGCATTTCCCATCTGAATATTGGTGTTTTCAGATCCATTTTTTCAACGTGCTTTACGGCAAATGTTTTGTCATACCCTTTAATCCGGTATTGCTCAAACTCACAAGCTGCACCGTACCTGACACCCTTTTTTATCATTGGCTGGAAATCCTTCGCCTTATAGCTTTGTAATGAATTAATAACATTCTCAGGGTTAAGATTAACATTACATCCATACTCTATTTTTTTTACGGTGGCGTCCTTCCATCTGATCCCGGTTATATCGCTCACGGCTTCAATAGCTGCCCGGCATTCGCTTAAATAAAAATCTGTATAGTTGTTGCCCTTATAGAATTTGTGCAGGCTATTGAGCAAATAAACCTTTTCAGGGTATAGATATATCCGAAGGTTTTTTATTTGCGCCTCATAGCTGCATAACTGCCCGTTACGGTACTTTGGGCAGTATGCCTGCCCTTTGTACTCAAATGGCTGCCCTCCGGCTTTATGAAGCTGTGGCGGCGGTTTGGTTGCCAGCATGAGCGTTATATTATCTATCATGGCGGCCACTACTTTGAAAATAATTCCGGTTGCCAGCCGGTAAGGCAATAGTGTTGTACTCTTTTTCCCGTTACCTGGCAGCGGGCAATGTGTGATACTCTTATCTTTCCTGCCTGCATCAGATCATAAAGGCAGCGGGTAATGTGGCAACGCTCCACGTGCATAAGCTCTGCCAGCTTGCGGCTGGTAACGGGCTGCCATTCGCCAATGGCCGCCAGCGCTTTTTCCTGCTCTGTTGAGCGTTTACCGCTTGCCGTATATGCGGAAAAACTTTCCCGGCTGGTGGCGGCGGTGTTGTGCCTTTTTTCTGTACTTTTGGGGCGCTTAGCTCCTGCCCCGGTAGTATGTGTGCGCATGTTATCGGGGTTTTTAGTGTGAAGAAATATAAGTGGCTGCCTGCTTTTCCCGCTCATTGTTGCCGGGTGTGGCGTTGCTTAACATCCATGCGTCCAGCTTCTCCCGCTCAAAGAATATTTTTTTCCCGTTTGGCTTGCTGAAAGGCAGGATGCCCGACATGGTGAGCTTGTACACATAGGACGGCTTGTAACCGATATATTGGCATCCTTCCTGAAAGGTTAATATCTTCTTATCCATTTTTTTTAGTTTGAAAAATGTTAGAAAAAACAAATAGCGCTATCTGTGTTTGACGGTGTAAAGATGAAAAGAAAGAAAGCGGAAAGAAAGAGGTTTTTTGAGGGTATGCTGAAAATAAAAACGCTGAAACACTTATGGGGAAAGTATTGCAGCGGAATCAAATTTGAGGTATGCATACGTATGCTGAAGGTTCAGCATACCCTTTATTTAAAGTGCTTCGTTACTAATCCTATGTGATGTTCACGTTCTTTCTTTTTAGAGGATTCCAGTTCTGCAAATATTGGTTCATCAAAATAGTTTGCTGCAATTCCCTTCCAAATAGCAACCGGGTTTTTGCAGTTTTTCGGTTTTGCATTTTTGCAGTTTTTCGGTTTTGCATTATTGCCAAAATAGCCTTTCGTACAAAATAATTCAATCATTGCTGCCTTTTGTATTTTGGAAGGCTTGCCGTCATTATCGGCATAGAACTTATCCTTTATTTCATTAAACCTGTCAAGTAGAAGGGGTTCAGGAGGCAATGGCTTTGATGCTATATTTTCATTTGACTTCAACCATTCTTTAAACCGCTCTGCTAAACTCAGTAGAATTACATCC
>CAYVEI010000071.1:0-2608 GCA_964450515.1 uncultured Terrimonas sp.
AGCCTGTTTTTCTCTGCAGGAAGCACAAAACAATGCAAGTGAAATGATGAGAAGGGTAAAGGGTTTCATTTTTTTCATGCTCAGATTTTTCAATTATTTGTCTTTTGATGCTTTGCGATCAGCTATCAGCGGTCGGCTATCAGGTGAGTAGCTACTAACGACAGGATGAGTACCTGAATGGTGAGTACTACACAGGTTGCAGGTTACAGGTTGCAAGTTTCAGGGAAAAATCCGCTTCAATGTTGGATTTATCGTTTATGGTTGGTGGTTTATGGTTGCATTTCGCTTCGGATTTTGAATTTTATTTGGTTCTTGTGATTTGTTTCTTGCTTCTTTGTATTTCCCCCGGATTTCGGGTCTCCGTCTTATTTGAACCGCGCTTCTTCAGTAATACCTTTCCAGGTATCGGTACGGAAGGGCGCGGCAGGTAAGCCTTCCTTATTAAAAAGGTTGGCTTCCATATTATCGTCGGCCCAACCGTAGTGCACGGCAACAGGATCAGTAACCGCATCACTCCAAACCACCACTTTCCCATCGCGGATCTCTGCTTTCGCCCAATGAAATACTTTATCGGCGCCGGCTATTTCAAAACCCTGCAGGTATCCGTATTTCCCTGAGGCTATTAACCCGCTGCCCACATTATTGAAGCTGAGCACCAGCTTATTGCCTTCCGCCTGCATAGATTGAAATTGCGGGCCCTGCGAAAGCACATTTTGCCCGTATGCGATCTCGAGCGCACGAAGCGCCAGCCTTTTTCCTACATCCTGCTTATTAGTGGGATGAATATCCTTTGGGTTGCCGATATCATGAATAACGGCCATGCCTGTACGCGGCAACGCCTGCAGGGTTAAAGCCTGTGCTTCCCGCAGCTCGGCCCAGGTGCTGCCATTTTTACTGTTGCCGTTATTAGCATTAAAGCTGGCCAACTGCACAAACAAAAAAGGAAATTCCTCCTTCCAGCGGTTACGCCAGTCACTGATCATAAGCGGAAAGGATTTCCTGTACTGGTAGGCCCGCCCGGCATTGGATTCGCCCTGGTACCAGATAGCGCCCTGCATAGCATAGGGAACAAGTGGGGCAATCATGGCATTATACAGCAGCGTGCCTGCATCATTGGGCCCGGTAAACTGGTTATTGTCTGTATATGATGCAATCCTAAACCTCCATGTTCCCGCAAGCGATTGTTCATAAGCGCCCCTGCTGATCTTTACGTCTTCGGGCTTACCGGTAAAACCGCCCCGTCCTCCAAAATCTTCAATACGTACCGCAATGCTGTTCTTTCCGGGATGCAGTAGTGATGGCTCCAGTACATAGGTTCTGCCGGTTGCTGTTTTGCTGGTAGTACCGCCCACCTTTATGCCATTTACATAAGTATCGTCTATATCGTCAATGGTGCCCAGCGATAGCGCCACACTTAAACCGGCTAATGAATCGGGTAATATAAATTCGCGGCGAAACCAAACCACGCCGTCAAGGTATTGGAAATCCTTCCGGTCAAAATTGCCGGGCACTTCAATTGTTTTCCAATTGCTGTCGTCAAAAGAAGCAGCCGGCCAGGATTGTACATCACCTGCCGCCGGTATACCACCCTGCAGCTCACTGATGGCGTTGGTAAGCTTTGTTATGCGTTTTTCAGCAAGCGCATCCATAGATACAGGCATTGCATCCACTACATCCGAAAACTCATCAAAGCTTTTCATGGCTTCTTTGCTGATCCAGGTTTCTACAATGGTACCACCCCATGAGGTATTGATCAAACCAATGGGTATACCCAGCTTCTTATACAATGCTCTTCCAAAAAAATAACCCACCGCGGTAAACTGCCCCACATTTTCGGGTGTGGCTGTTTTCCATTCCCCGTTTGACAGATCATCTTTAGGAGCTATGCTCATTTCCCTCGGCACTGCAAAATGACGGATCAGCGGGTAATTAGCCGCGGCTATTTCTTCCTTCGCGTTATCGGAAGCGCTTACCGGCCATTGCATATTGGATTGACCGGAGCAAATCCATACTTCTCCAATCCATACATCATCAAGCGTGAGCACATTCTTTTTTCCCTTAACTACTAACTGGTAAGGACCTCCCGCTTCAGCGGCATTTAACCGAAGGATCCATTTCCCGTCTTTCCCCGCTTTTATGGTTTTGGTTTGCTTTGCTATTCCACTGCCGCTTAATTCAACGGTTACTTTTTCACCGGCATCGGCCCAGCCCCATACGGGTATGGGCTTATTGCGCTGAATCACCATATGCGAATCAAAGATTTTGGGTAAGCGAACATCTGCGCTGGCCTGGTTAATACAAAGCAGGCATAAGAAAGAAAGGATCATTCTGAATGGCATAGCAAATAATTAAGGCTGAAAAATTAAAAATACAAATAAAACCGGTTACAAGTGTAAGGAGAATAGGGTGGTTAAGCGATACTTCTTTTAAAACATTTAAAATTGCCGGAGATAATACATGATATTTTTTAAACAGTACTGCGCCCGCAGAGGGGTATTCCGTATTTGTTGCCACAAATTATTTATCTTTCAAAACGAATGGGTTAAAGCCCACCAAAAAATAACACATGCTTTACTGTTAACGCATCAACCATGTCTTCAAAAAAAAT
>CAYVEI010000071.1:2708-14197 GCA_964450515.1 uncultured Terrimonas sp.
CAAAAAATAACACATGCTTTACTGTTAACGCATCAACCATGTCTTCAAAAAAAATTGCCTGTTTTCTTTATTCCATTACCATTTTTTTGTTGGTAGGTTTAGTTTCATTTGCACAGCAACCGGGGTTCATTTGGCCCCAGGGCAAAAAGATGGCCATCAGCTTAAGCTTTGATGATGCCCGTGCAAGCCAGGTAGATACCGGAACGGGGTTATTAGATACCTATAATGTAAAAGCTACCTTTTATGTGCAGCCTCCCACGGTAAAAAACCGGCTTGGGGGCTGGAAGAAAGCGGTTACCGCCGGCCATGAGATTGGTAATCATTCCATCAGCCATCCCTGCTCCGGGAATTTTTTGTGGTCGAGGAATAATGCGCTTGAAGATTACAGCTTACAACAAATGAGGAACCAATTAGAAGATGCTAACAAACAGATTGAGGAATTGCTGGGTGTAAAACCAGAGGTTTTTGCCTATCCCTGCGGACAAACCTTTGTGGGGCGGGGAAAAAATACCCAAAGCTATATTCCTGTTGTTGCCGGTATTTTCATTAGCGGCAGGGGCTGGCTGGCAGAAAGTGCAAACGACCCCGCATTTTGCGATATGGCTCAATTAACGGGAATAGAAATGGATGGCAAAGATTTTGAAGATATTTTGCCCCTGATAAAATCAGCTCAACAGGCAGGTCAGTGGTTGGTGCTGGCCGGTCATGAAATGGGGAATAGCGGTCCGCAAACCACGCGGCTTGCCATGCTGAAAAAACTGATCGAATATGCACAGGATCCCGCCAATGAAATATGGATAGCCCCGGTGGGAACAATTACCCAATATGTGAATGCACACAGGAAGATTGCTGAATAATGCTTTTGCTCTTACAATCTCTAAATGATCTTCCCAAAATAAAATAAGCCATTAATTCCAGCGGCCCGCAAGTGGTTGATTTTAGTATACAATAGTTATTGTACAGAGCAAAGTGCGCCACGAATACACGAATAAGACTTTTGGGTTGGCTATCCATTCGTGCATTTGTGGCATATTAAGGAGCGGTGGCTTTTGTTATACAGAAAACTCAGGCTGAAAAGAAGCATTTGCGGAGCGCTTTTATGCTTCATTAACATTTCATACCCCTCATGTTATCAAATGGACCCCTTGGTTAACATTTCACCCCCTCTTTATAAACATATGAGTCACCCCGTCTCACTTCGATATTTATATTTTTGACTGCTATGTTTCCTGCCAGCATATCCCGTCTCCCTGGCGAAACAAATAAACGATTGAAGACCATGACGACTGCCCGCATTATATTACGGATAACTCCTCCCTCTCTTCTTGTATTATTATTAATACTAATATCCGCTTCCTGTTCCCGGCATCAAATATTTATGCAAACAAAAGATGGCATAGCCGTTAAAATAAAAAATGCCACTACCGGCACTTCCCAATGGATAAGATTACAGGCCGTTTCCTCAAAGATCATACGCGTTACAGCCGCGGCAAATGATAAGTTCATCGCCTCACCAAGCCTGATGATAGACAGCGGCTACCATACCAGCACGGAATGGACTGCCGGACAAACGGAAAATGAAGCGCTGCTTCAAACCAGCGAACTGGTGGCATCGGTATCTTTTAGTACGGGAGAAGTAATTTTTAAAGACAAGAACGGCAATATTATTTTACAGGAGAAAGCAGGAGGAGGAAAAGAGATAAGTCCCGTAATAATTGATGAAAAACCACTATATACAATTCGTCAGCAATTTGAATCACCTGCGGGAGAAGCTTTTTACGGGCTGGGACAGCCGCAAACAGGGCAGATCAACTACAAAGACCAGGACGTGGATCTCACCCAGTACAATTCCATTGTGGCTGTTCCTTTCCTCCTGTCGAACCGTAATTACGGACTGCTTTGGGATAATTATTCCATCACCCGCTTTGGCGATGACCGTGAAAAACAGCAGCTATCCGCGCTGCAGCTTACCGGCAAAGATGGCGTATCCAAAGGGCTAACGGCAACGTATAGCAACAGGAGCGACAGCACACACATTTACGTACAGCAGCAGGAAGATAAAATAGATTACAGCTTCCTTCCTTCCTTACAAAATATACCCGCCGCATTTCCCATGGAAAAAGGCAGGGTTACCTGGGAGGGATTTATTACAGCGGATACTACGGGGGAACATAAATTTTATTTATCGGCATCAGGATATTTGAAAATATGGGTAGACGGTCATTTATTATTTAACAAATGGCGTGAAGGGTGGAATCCGGGGCCTTCCCAGTTCCGTTACCTGCTCAACAAAGGGCAGCAGCATGCTTTTAAAGCGGAATGGATACCGGAGTCAACACAGGCGTTCTTTTCCCTGCAATGGCTAAGCCCCACACCGCCTGCCCTGCATAATAAAATGACATTATCGTCTGAAGCCGCCGAGCAAATTGATTATTATTTTGTTTACGGGGCCAATGCCGATGAAGTGATTGGCGGTTACCGGCAGCTAACAGGCAAGGCTACCCTGCTTCCCAAATGGGCTTTAGGTTTCTGGCAAAGCCGCGAGCGTTATAAAACAGCCCAGGAAATTGAAAATACAGTGGCGGAATTCCGGAAAAGAAAGATAGGGCTGGATAATATTGTATTAGACTGGAGCTACTGGAAAGAAGATGCCTGGGGCAGCCAGCAATTCGATAAAGAACGCTTTCCGGATGCGGCCGACATGATCAAAAGATTGCATGAACGATATAACACCCGCTTCATGATTTCGGTTTGGCCCAAATTTTATGAAGGGATTGAGAACTATAAAATTTTTGATAAGCAAAACTGGCTCTATAAACAAAACATAAAAGATCAGCAACGCGACTGGATAGGGAAGGGGTATATATCTACATTTTACGACGCTTTTAATCCAACCGCCCGCATGGGCTTCTGGAAGCTTTTAGACAGCAGTCTTTTTATTAAAGGCGTTGATGCATGGTGGTTAGACGCTACCGAGCCCGATATTTTGTCGAACGCCACTATTGAAAAAAGAAAACACCTGATGCAGCCCACCGCATCCGGATCATCCACGCAATATTTTAATGGCTACCCCTTACAAAACGCGAAAGGCATTTATGAAGGGCAGCGTTCTTCGCGCCCCGATCAAAGGGTGTTTATCCTTACCCGGTCGGCTTATGCAGGCATGCAACGCTATGCCGCTGCTACCTGGAGCGGCGATATAGCGGCAAGGTTCGATGAAATGGAGCGGCAAATACCGGCAGGTATTAATTTCTCTTTATCAGGCCTGCCTTACTGGACAAATGATATCGGCGGCTTTTTTGTGGAAGACAAATACGACAAACCCCATCCTGCCGGAAATGCTTTGGAAGAATGGCGTGAGCTCAATACCCGCTGGTACCAGTTCGGCGCATTTTGCCCGCTGTTCCGCTCTCATGGTCAGTACCCTTACCGTGAAATATTTAATATAGCCCCTGATGATCATCCCGCATATAAAAGCATGTTGTATTATAACCAGTTGCGCTATCGCCTTATGCCCTATATCTATTCAGTGGCAGGCAGCATTTATCTTAACAACTACACAATGATGCGCGGGTTAATAATGGATTTTGGTACCGACGCTAATGTTAAAAATATCGGCGACCAGTACATGTTCGGTCCTTCCTTATTAGTAAATCCCGTATACACATATAAAGCCAGTTCCCGTTCGGTGTACTTACCCGCGGGGCAGGGCTGGTACGATTTGTATACAGGCGTCTACAGGGCAGGCGGACAACAAATAACGGCCGTTGCACCCTATGAAAGAATGCCCATATTTGTAAAGGAAGGCTCCATCATTCCTTTTGGGCCGCAGATTGAATTTACCGGTGAAAAACCGGCAGATGACATTACACTGTATGTTTATACCGGCAAAGACGGCAGCTTTACGCTGTATGAAGATGAAGCCATTAATTATAATTACGAAAAAGGAAAGTATAGTAATATCCCCGTTACCTATAATGAAGCCAACAAAACATTAACCATAGGCAAAAGAGAAGGCGCGTATAACGGTATGCCGAAGAACAGGCTGTTCAGGATTGTTTGGGTAACCAGGAACAAATCTACGGCGCTGGATTTTTCATCGCCATCCGATACTGCCATAGCTTATAACGGAAATGAACAAACGATAAAAATGAACGGGAAACTTTAAAATTGTATTTTTTTATAAACCAATAATTGCAAGTATATGAAAAGAATCAAAACGATGAGAAAAACGAAAGTCCTTATATGGGCGGTTTTCTCATTTCTACTGCTTATGCCGGCGGTTTATGCCCAGCAGGGAAATACCCGCAAAATTACCGGCACGGTAAAAGATGACGCGGGCAACCCGCTCCCCGGCGTTTCGGTGGAGGTTAAAGACGGTAAAGCCTTAGCGGCTACCAGCAACCTGGGGTTGTTTTCAATAGAAGTAGGCAGTGAGGCAAGGGTGCTTATATTCAGTTCGGTGGGGATGGAAAAAAAAGAAGTGGCAATTAGCTCAGCTAATGTGATGGAAGTGACGCTTGAAACATCAACAAAAAAGTTAGATGAGGTAGTGGTCATTGGTTATGGCACGGCAAAGCGCGGTAATCTTACCACTGCCCAAACCTCTGTTTCTGCAAAAGATATAGATAAAACGGTGAATACCACTATCGAACAGGCCATCCAGGGGAGAGCGGCAGGCGTGTATATTACACAAAATTCCGGTCAGCCCGGCGGCGGTATTTCTGTAAACATCCGGGGTGTTAACTCCATTAATGGCAGCAATGAACCGCTGTACGTTATTGACGGCGTTCAGATCGAGGGTGAATCTGTTTCTTTTGGAGCACAAAGTTCATCTAATCCGCTATCGGGTCTTAATCCTTCCGATATTGAAGATATACAGATATTACAGGGTCCGTCTGCAACAGCGGTATATGGTTCAAGGGCAACCAATGGGGTTATATTAATCACTACCAAACGCGGTAAAGCGGGCAAGCTTCAACTGGCATACGGGTTTCAGTATGGCATTCAGCGTCCGCCACTTCGCCTGGAAGTAATGAATTTGCGTGAGTATGCGCAAATGGTGAAAGAGTTTCACGCTATTGCGGGGGGTGAAACGCCACAGGAGTTTTTAGACCCCTCCCTGCTGGGCGACGGTACCGACTGGCAACACGAGTTATTTAAAGACGCTCCTATGGATAAACATACACTCAGCATGAGCGGCGGAAACGAGAAAACCACTTATTATATGTCTGGCGAATACCTTAACCAAAAAGGTGTTGCCTTAGGCTCTGGTTTCAAAAGATACTCTTTCCGGCTGAACCTTGACAATAAGCCAAGAGAGTGGATTACCATAGGAGCGAACCTGAACTTTAATCAAACCAATGAAAAACTTACTACCAGCCAGGAAAACGTTATTTCCAATGCGCTGCAGCTAACGCCGCAGGTACCCGTAAAAAACATTGACGGAACATGGGGTGGTGGTGACCTTACCAACGGAGCCAACCAGTTTGCTCCCGTAAACCCCATTGCTATCGCTAATTTAACCACCAACAATTATGTAAGAAGGCAATTGCTTGGGGGCTTAAACCTGGGTATAAAAATTACAAAAGATCTTACATTCAGAAGTTCTTTTAATGCCAATGTGGGTTATTCGAATTCTGCATATTATGTACCCACTTATTCCATTGGATGGGCTATTAATCCAACCGCCTCCTTAACGAACGGATCAGGTGTAAATACTTACTGGAACTGGAACCAGTTGCTGGAGTATAATAAAAGCCTGGGGAAGCATAGCATTAACGCAATGGTGAGCCACGAAGCGCAGGCTTCTACCTGGAAAAATGTTGGCGCTTCCAGAACGGGCTTCCTTACCAACGACATCCTTGATCTTGCAGCCGGCGATGAAACCACTTCGGGCACGTCTGGCGGATCGGGGCAATGGGGCATGGAATCGTACCTGGGAAGGATCAACTATAACTATGATAACCGCTATATTGTTGTAGGCTCGCTGAGAAGAGACGGCTCGGCAAACTTTGGACCTGACAATAAATGGGGTCTTTTCCCATCGCTATCGGCAGCATGGAGAGTTTCGCAGGAAGCATTTTTTAAGGTACCTTTTATCAGTGAACTTAAATTCAGGTTTGAAACAGGCACTACCGGAAACCAGGGTGGCGGCGCTTATATTTATTCCCCTATGCTAACCGGTGCAACACCCACAGGTACAGGATTCTTACCCGGCCGTTACAAAAACCCGGGCATACAATGGGAAGAAACCCAAACCAATAACTTTGGTGTAAACCTGGGATTGTTTAATAACCGCGTTAATTTTGAATTTGATTATTACATCAAAAATACAAATAACCTTCTTCTTGAAAACCCGTTACCCTGGTATATGGGTACTAATGGAACCGGAGCAGTGGGTTCTCCGCAGGTTAATATCGGCTCCCTGCAAAACAAAGGATGGGGGCTTACGATCAATACCATCAACATCAATAACAAAAATTTAAAATGGGAATCCAACCTGAATCTTTCCGCCTTTAAAACAACAATTAAAAAATTCAATTCTGATGCAGCCCTAATAGACCGCACATCGTGGTGGTTAAACGACTGGACCCAGCGTTCGGTGGTAGGACAGGCACCGTGGTTATTCCGTGGTTATATAGAAGAAGGGTTATTTACCTCTATTAGTGAAATTGAAAAAAGCCCGGTTCCGGTAGATAACAATGGCGACAGGCTTCCCATAGATGAGGCAAACGGATTATGGGTAGGTGATGTTAAGTTTAAAGACATCAGCGGACCCAATGGTGTTCCGGATGGTATCATAGACGTAAATGACCAGACTTTTATTGGTAATCCCTGGCCTAAGCTATTTGCAGGCTTTACCAACAGCTTTACTTATAAGAATTTCAGCCTCAGCCTGCTCATTACCAGCACCTATGGCAATGATATTTACAACTACCTGGCAAGAGCAAATTCCAACCCCAATAATATCAACTTAAGCCGCAACCTGTTAATCGGCGCTATGCAATATGCAAGACCCAACATCAAAGATGGACAGGCAACTCTGGATAATCCTGAAACCACTGTTCCGAGGATATCTTACGGCCCCAATGGCAACTACGCCAATATTACCAACAAATGGGTGGAAGACGGATCATTTATACGTTTAAAAAATATTTCGATATCCTATAATTTTCCGCAGGATATATTCTCCGGTAAAACCCTGGTAAAAGACGCAAGGGTATCTGTAGGTATTCAAAACGTGGCAACAATAACAGGGTATAAAGGTTTTGACCCTGAAGTAGGCGCCTATGTAGGAAGAGATGCCAGCGCCAGCAACCAGGCGATCGGGCTCGATTACGGACGCTATCCGTTAACTCCTATTTATACATTCAGTGTTGGTATAAACTTTTAAAAATTACTGCAATGAAAAATTATAAACATACACTAATCTGGACTGCAGCACTGCTTCCCGTTCTTATATTTTCGGGCTGCTCAAAATCATTTCTCGAAAAACCACCTATAGATGCCATCGTGGATGCTAATTTTTATCAAACCAATGACCAGGTACTGGCCGCTACCGCATTATTATACAGCAAAGTGTGGTTCGATTATAACGATAAGGCATCTTATAACCTGGGTGACTTTCGTGCAGGCACCGCGTATTCTGCATGGAACGACAGGGGAAATGTATTGTTCAACACCACAGGAGCTACTCCTGAAAATGGCGCTTCATGGCGTTCGTTTTTTATTGTGGTAGGTCAATCTAACCTGGCTATTCAAAACATCAATACCTATGCAGGAGCGGATGTTTCACCGGAAATAAAAAAGCTCGCTATTGCTGAAGCCAGGTTTATGCGGGCACTGGCTTACCGGTTTCTTGTTATGAACTGGGGTGAAGTACCTATCATTGAAAATAACCTTACCCTGCTTTCCGACACCAGCGTGAGCAAAAACACCGTATCGAGTGTGTGGAAGTTCATTACTGATGAAATGCATGCGGTTGCACAGGATTTACCTGAAACGCCGGTTCGGGAAGGAAGGCTCACCAAATGGTCGGCCGAAGCCATGCTTGCCCGGTTTTACCTCACCCGTGCCGGTGTGGAATCTGGCGGCTCCGGAGCCAGGAACCAGGTATTTTTAGACAGTGCAAGATATTTTGCAGAAGATGTAATCCAAAATAGCGGGGCATCCTTATTGAAAAATTATGGTGATCTGTTTTTATTTCCTTATGACAATAATTCGGAATCGCTGTTTTCATTACAATGGGTTTATTCAGGCCCTAACGCATGGGGAACACAGAACTCCACACCTGCTTACCTTGCCTACAGTCCGGACATAGCCAATGGCGACGGATGGGGCGGCGACAAAGGAGCTACGTGGTGGATGATCACTCAGTACGATGGCATAACCGCTATGCCGGAGGGTACTTTAAAAGGCAGAACACTTGATCAGCGGTTAAAGGCTACCTTCATGTTGCCGGGCGCATCCTATCCCGAAATAACACAAACCATTCCGGGCGGTAAACAGAAGCTTATCTATCCGTTTACGGGAACCGATAATAATTTCCTCGCTATCAAAAAATATGTAACGGGTAAAGCTGAAGATGTAAGCGGACAAGCGGCAAGCCAGCGCTATGGCCACGATACCTATATGATGCGGCTGGCAGAATTGTACCTGATATACGCAGAAGCGGTACTTGGAGACAATACCTCAACCAATGATACCAAAGCTTTGGAATATTTTAATAAAGTGCACATGAGAGCAGGGTTGCCCGAATACAATCAGCCGTTAACTTTCGATGCTATACAAAAAGAAAGATTTATTGAATTTGCAATGGAGGGAATGGGCTGGTACGACCTGGTATCACTGCATTACTATAATCCGAATAAAGCTTATGCCATTTTAAACGCGCAAGACAGGGGGTTGTTCTTTACGGAACCGGACCAAATGCCGGATCCCACATCGTGGACATTTACCAAAACGGAATGGGCTACAACAGAAAGAACGATCAATGCCAACTCTGGAAATTTCCTGCTACCCATTCCGGATGCAGAACTGAGCCAGGCGCCAAACCTGCAGAAGCCCGCTGTAGACTATTACAGCAAATAAATACTAAACTCAAACGATTTACAAATGAAAACATTACAATCCATATTATTTCTTTCTTTAGCCATAGCTATGGCCGGGATATATACTTCCTGTAAGAAAGAAAATCTTCCCAATAATGGTGAGCCGCTGATCCGTTATGTGCGCATCACCTCCCCCGAGTCGGCCGATTCATTGCTTGTAGGCGCCTATCAAAGTAACCTGATCGCTATAATAGGTGAAAACCTGCAGGATGCGCAGGAAATATGGTTCAACGACCAGAAAGCATCATTAACGCCTACTTATATTACCAGCACAACTATCCTGGTAAGCGTTCCTGCCGAAATTCCAAAAGAAATCAGCAACATACTCAAAATCCTGTTTTCTAATGGGAAAACGCTGGAGCACAATTTCAAAGTGGAGATCAGCGAACCCCTGGTATCCGCTATGAACAGTGAATATGTACTTACGGGAAACGTGGCAACGATCAGGGGTGATTATTTTTATGAACCGCTTACTGTAACCTTTACGGGCAATGTGCAGGGAGAACTGGTTTCGGTAGAGGATAAAATCATACGCGTAATAGTTCCCGAAGGAGCAGCGCCCGGGCCTGTTACCGTAACTACCAACTTTGGAGTTACCAGCTCTGATTTCTGGTTCAGGGACAACAGGAATATATTTATCAGCAGCGACCCTTTTACAGGCTGGTGGAATGCATCCTTTGTAGTGGAAACGCCGGGGCCCGATGACCCTCCGGCCATCAATGGCAATTACATCCGGGTAAAAAGAGACATTGGCGGATGGAACTGGCTGGAAGTAGCCGGCGGACCTCCAGATGCCATGGGAGACATCAGCAAAAATATTCCTGATGAGGCCATACTCAAACCCGAAGACTACAACCTGAAGTTTGAAGTAAATACATTAAAGCCTTACAATAATAACATGATAAAACTAAATGTAGGGTTGGGTAACGACTTTAATAACGACCAGTACCTGTGGGCTCCTCCTTACGACACAAAAGGCGAATGGCAAACAGTGGTCATACCGTTTAACGAAATAGCAGCAAGTTACGGGGGGAGTTTATCAGTAAGCCCTAATGGATATTATACCCGGATATTGTTTCACGGCGGCGGCGATCTTGACTGCGATATGTGCTTCGACAATTTCAGGGTAGTGCCCAAAGTGCTTAAGAAATAAATATTATACAAAGAATACAAAATAATTATGAAAATAATATTTAATACACGCCTGCTTTCATTGATATGCATCGTTATGTCAATAGGAATCACAGCGTCATGCAAAAAAGATAAAGACACCAATAGCGGCAAAGTTGAGCTGCTGAGCTTTGGCCCCGCCGGTGTGCAGCATGGAGATACCATCAGCTTTATTGGAAATAACCTGAACAAGGTTACAGCCATAGAACTGACCGGCGTTAGTGTTCCGCAATCTGCTTTTATACAACAAACCTCCGTCCTTATCAAAATTCTGGTGCCGGAGGAAGCGGAACGGGGACCGGCAACGCTCAAAACACCTGAAGGAGACGTAACATCAATAACATCAATAGATTTTGATGTGCCTGTTACCATCACTTCCTTTACCACGGCGGCAAGGCCCGGGGAAAACATTACCATTACCGGCACCTACCTGAACTGGATATCGTCTATAACATTTGGCAAAGACGTGGTAGTTACTGAATTTGTAACCCGGTCATTAACAGAACTGGTAGTTACAGTACCCGCTGAAGCGCAAACCGGAGCCTTAATCATTTCAACAGGAGGAACCGAACCCCTCACTATTGAAACAGAAGAAGAACTGGTAGTGGCCCTCCCGGCTATATCAAACTTCTCGCCTAACCCGGCCGAACGCGGCAGCAATATTACCATCAGCGGTACCAACCTCGATCTTACAATGGGTGTATTGTTTAAAGGACTAACAGCGCCTGTTACTGCATTTGTAAGCCAGTCGGCAACCGAACTGGTGGTTACCATTCCGGAAGATGCGAATAAAGGAAAGATCACTTTACTGGCCCATTCATTGGTTGCCGTAGAATCGGATAATGCACTGGAACTGGTTGGAGACCTTCCTCCATTAGCTCCTTTAGGGTTGGCTTTTTATGATGATGCGCTTGAAAACGGCTGGCAAAAATGGGGCGGCTGGGGAGGCGGCGCCGTAGATATGGAGAACAGTGATAACGTAAGAGATGGTGACAAAGCCATTAAAGTAACGTTTGCCAATGACTGGGGCGGTGCTTTGCAGTTAGGCGGTGGTAATTCGTCAACTACGGGATACAGCAATGTAGTGTTTTCCATCTTTGGCACAGCCGGCACGGAAGGCAAACAACTGAATGTGCTGGTAGCGGGTAAAGAAAAAGTGATCACGATTGTTGAAGGAGAATGGACGGAATATAATGTTCCGTTAAC
>CAYVEI010000071.1:14297-21599 GCA_964450515.1 uncultured Terrimonas sp.
CCAACCGACACTCCGGCAGAGGTGAAACCGGTAACGGATCCGCCCATTGCTACTACTATGGGTTTTTTTTTAGATGACTGGCAGGCTAAAACCTTCACAGCCCCGGCTTATAATGAAACCACAGCTCCCACTGCCGTTACCGCCAATGTAGTAACCGTTGATGCCGGCGCCATCATTACCAAAATACCCCTTTCCCTATTCGGACATAATGCCAATACCTGGATGACACCCATGGTAACGGAGCCGCTGTTCATGAATCATATCACTAACCTGCACCCGCATATTATTCGCTGGCCCGCCGGCAGCGGAAGCGATGTGTATTTCTGGAACCAGCCTCAGGACGTACTCCCCCCGGATGTTCCCGGGCAGATAATGGATAAAGACGGGGCACTGAAAGACCCCGGGTACTGGTATGGCAAAATAAACACCAACTGGAGCGCCAGCCTCGATCAATATTACGCCATGCTGCAGCAAAGCGGTAACCGGGGAATGATTACCGTTAACTACGGCTATGCCCGGTATGGAACAAGCGATGATCCCGTTGCCGCAGCAGCTCATCTTGCCGCCGACTGGGTACGCTACGATAATGGCCGCACGCAATACTGGGAAATTGGCAACGAAAATTACGGCGACTGGGAATGGGGCTATCGTATAGACCTCACTAAAAATAAAGATGGGCAACCTGAATATTTAACCGGTAAATTATACGCGCAGCACTTTAAGGTATTTGTTGATTCCATGCAAAAAGCTGCAACGGAAATGGGTAAAAAAATTTATATAGGGGCAACATTGGTAGAATCGCCTTCCGAAGCATGGCAAACCAACACGGTAAAAACATGGAACAGCGGTATGCTCCCGGAACTGGATGGTAAGCATGATTTTTATGTGGTACACAATTATTTTACAACCTATAACGCCAATTCCAATGCGGCTGAAGTAGTTAACGCCGCGTTTACGGTTCCTTCTGATATGATGGATTTTGTATTGCAAACCCTGCAAACAACAGGAGCTCCTGTGAAGCCCGTTGCCTTAACCGAATGGAATATGTGGGCCAGGGATTCCAAACAGCAGGTATCCAATACCAGCGGCATTTTTGCTCTACTGATCATGGGGGAAGCGTTGAAAAGTAAATATGGTATGGCGGCCCGGTGGGATTTGCTCAACGGCTGGGATAATGGCAACGACCATGGGCTTTTCAGCGATGGCAACGAACCCGATATTCCCAAATGGACGCCAAGACCGTCTTTTTATTACATGTACTTCTTTCAAAAAATGCTGGGCGACCGGTTCATACCCGCTACTGTTAAAAATACCAATGCTATTATCCCGTATGCATCTACTTACAGTTCGGGAGAGGTAAATATTACCCTGATCAATACCTCCGCATCGCCGGTGACAGCAGAAGTGAAAATAAATAATTTTAATGCCGGCAATCGCTTTTACTGGTACAGCCTGGAAGGCAGCAACGACAATGGCGAATTTTCAAGAAAAGTTTTGGTTAACGGCAACGGGCCGGCATTGGCAGCCGGCGGGCCTGCCGATTATGCCACCCTGAAAGCCTATTCTGCAACAACGCTTAATGGCATTAAAATTATAGTGCCGCCATTAGGCGCGGTATGTATGGTAATAGATAAAAAAATATAAATGAGCCCTTTAAATCGTGAATTGCTTTGTAAATAAGTGCCTATGTTTCAACCATTGCAACAGTCCTGTTTGCAGTGCTGCATCGTTAATTTGCGCATTGCCATCTTCTTTAGCATTTAAAAGAACCAGTTTTGAGTAGACGCTTAGACCATATGCCTGCAATAGACTTCCTTCCGTTGAAGTCACAGCAGTACAAAAGCTATATCAGGGAACGAGCACGAAAACGGGCAGTAATCGTTTTCGTGTGCCTTTTTTTGTTTCTTTTTTGGGCAAGCAAAAAAGAAAAAAGTAAATACATCCTTTAAATCCAAAGGAACAATAATGATCAGATCGCTTTAGCAAAGGCTGCATTTTTATTTTCCACTTATGTGTCTAATCCTAAAATCAAAATTTTATGAAAAGAACAGCAACAACATTCTTTTTCATTATAGTATGGAATCACTTTCTGCAGGCACAGCCATTAACCGGCATACAGCTTAACCAACATGGGTTTTACACACATTCACCCAAAATAGCAGTGGTTACAAGCCCTGTTGCGTCCAATTCATTCTATTTATTGTCTGCCGGAAAAAAAGATACGGTATTTAAAGGCATATTGTCAACTCCGGAAACTTCAGTCTACTCTTCCACTACAACACGCATAGCAGATTTTTCTGCGTTCACTGCTGTAGGAAAGTATATATTGTTTGTGCAGGATGCAGGCTCCTCCTACCCTTTCAACATCCAAAATAATATTTATCATGCCCCTGGTACAGCAGCGTTAAAAAGTTACTATTACCAGCGGATGTCTGTGCCGATACTGCCGCAATATGCAGGCAAATGGGCACGGAAGGGCGGACATCCTGACAAAGAAGTGCACATTCATCCTTCTGCAGCTTCTGAAAAGCGGCCGGCCAATACCGTTATATCATCGCCCGGCGGCTGGTACGATGCGGGTGATTATAATAAGTATATTGTTAACTCCGGCATTACCCTGGGCACGCTGCTGTCGGCTTATGAAGACTTTACATTTTATTTTGATACCCTGCAAACGAATATTCCCGAAACCGGTAACGGCCTGCCGGATATTATTAATGAGATCCTGTACAACCTGCGCTGGATGCTTACCATGCAGGATCCCAATGATGGTGGTGTATACCACAAATGCACTAACGCGGCTTTCGATAAAATGATCATGCCCGCTGATTGCCATAATGCAAGATATGTGGTGCAAAAATCTACAGCGGCCACGCTTGATTTTACCGCGGTAATGGCACAGGCATCGAGAATACTTTTCAAATTCAAAAAACAACTGCCCGGCTTAAGCGACAGTTGCCTGCATGCCGCGCAATATGCATGGCAATGGGCGAAGGAAAACCCGGGGGTATTGTACGATCAGAACGCCATGAATGCTTTATACCAACCCGCCATCACTACGGGTGCATATGGCGACAGAAATGTAACCGATGAGTGGTTCTGGGCGGCGTGTGAATTATTAGCTACAACAAAAAAAGAGGATTATGTACAGGATATCCGGCATTATCAACCTGCCGCAGCTACCCTCCCATCGTGGAACAATGTGGCATTGCTGGGATCGTATACGCTTTTACGTTATAAAAAAGCATTATCAGCATATCAGCAGCTCGCTTTGCCTGTCGTTCAGCAGCAGGTGATTGATTTTGCCGCATCATTGATCAGCAACGGAGGCAACAAAGCCTTTCGCACCATTATGGGTCAAAGCAAAAGAGATTTTATATGGGGCAGCAACGCCGTGGCATTGAACCAGGGTATCGCGCTCCTGAATGCTTACCTGCTTACCCGGGACAAACAATTTATAAACGCGGCATTGACCAACGCAGATTATATAATGGGCAGAAACGCCACCGGCTTCTGTTTTGTAACGGGAACGGGTAGCCGTTCGCCCATGCATATTCATCACCGCCTGTCCATCGCCGATGGCATTGCGGAACCTGTACCCGGATTGCTGGCCGGCGGGCCCAACCCCGGTATGCAGGATAAATGCACATACCCCTTTACACAACCCGAAACGGCTTATGCGGATGCAGATTGCTCCTACGCCTCCAATGAAACAGCCATTAACTGGAACGCGCCATTGGTATATGTTTCCGGCGCCCTGGAAGCATTGCGATACGAGGCGGGCTTCTCTATACCGTTTTAACCAAACTTTCACTATCTCAAAATATTATTTAGCCGGAAGCCGCATTACAGTATATATTATCCGGCATACCTTGCAGGTATAATGATAAAGGTTGCATCATTTTTTACCTGTTTTCTTTTCTGTGGTCATGCTGCTTTTACACAAACCCATTTAAGAGGTAAAGTATTGGATAAATGGTACGACCGGGTGATCATGGCCGCTACCGTAAAAAATTTATCGCAAAATAAAACGGCGCAAAGCGATATGGGCGGCAATTACAGGATACCCGCCGCTGCAGGAGATGTGCTTTCCTTTTCATCTGCCGGCTATATTACAGACACCATAGTGGTGATGGCCAACATGCTCACCGCTCCCTTTGATATTTTTCTTGCCCGCCATGTAATTGAATTGGAAAAAGTAGAGATTGGGGGACTGAACCGCTACCAGGCAGATTCCATCAGCAGGCGGCAGGAGTTTAATGATGTGCTCACAAAACGAAACACTAAGCTGGTTGGTGGCAGGGGTAATACGCCAACAGATGGTGTGGGCATTACTTTTAGTCCTATAAGCTTTTTTTCTAAAAAAGAAAGAAACGAACGCAGGTTTAAAAAAATGTTTGAACACCAGGAAGAAGAATTATACATTGATTATAAATTTCCTTTTGATTATGTTTCCAAAATAACAGGATTGCGGGGTGATTCCCTGCAAACTTTTATGCTGCAATACCGGCCAGGCTATACTTTTTGCCGGCGAAGCAATAATGCAGATATGTTATTGTATATCAATGACAGCTACCGGGCATTCATGCACAGGAAAGGCATAACAGATGACGCTGATAGAAAGAGAAGAAGGGAAAGGTGAGAGGTATGGGGTGTAAGGCGAAAGGAAAAATAATCCATACAGGTTAAAAAATCTGCATCAGTGCTGTCCGTCCTTATAAACTTTACTATCTTAACATCCTTTATTTTTAAATGGCGATAGTATGAGGAAGTACTTTTCTTCTCTGACAGGCGTATCATTTTTAATTTTTGTATTGATGGCTTGTAATGAAACCCAACCTGAAAAGGCAGTTGAATATGAAAAAGGCAGCTATGGCTATGATGCCGCTTTTTTGAAAAAACATATCAATAATACGGTAGAGCTGTGGAATGAAGAAGGCGCCAGGGTATTACTTACCGCCGATTACCAGGGGCGCGTAATGACCAGCAGCACGAGCGGTGATTCGGGCAATAGTGCCGGATGGATCAACTACGACCTGATCGCTGCCGGAAAATTCAGGGATCAGTTTAACCCCGTTGGCGGGGAAGAGCGGTTATGGATAGGACCGGAAGGCGGACAGTATTCCTTTTATTTTAAAAAAGGAGACAGTTTCCATATCAAAAACTGGCAGGTGCCCCCCGTTATTGATACCGTAGCCTACCAGATAACCCATTCCGACAGCACGAGTGTTGAATTTTCACAAAAGGCCATTGTTACCAACTACTCCGGAACCGAATTTAATATTTTCATCAACAGGAATATCCGCCTGTTAGATGAAGCGGCGCTGAATAGCCGCTTACAAGCCAATATTCCCGGCAATGTAAAATGGGTGGCCTATGAAACGGAAAACATCATAAAAAACATGGGTGAAAATGCCTGGAAAAAAGAAACGGGGCTTCTTTCCATCTGGTTGCTGGGCATGTTTACGCCCTCTGATGAAACGGTTGCCATTGTTCCCTTTCACAACCGTAAGGATGTTAAGGATTTTATTACCGACAATTATTTCGGTCAAATTCCAGCCGGCCGGCTCATTATAAAAGACAGCGTGCTGCTGTTAAAATGCGATGGAAAGCACCGCAGCAAATTAGGTTTGTCGCCTGCTATTGCCAAGCCGCTTGCCGCCAGTTTCGATTTTAAAAGAAATATATTGACCATCATTTTTTTCGACATTGATCCGAACGGTGACTACGTAAACTCCAGGTGGGAACTGCAAAAGCAGCCGTACAAAGGTGATGTGGTAAACGCTTATAACGACGGACCGTTAGAAGACGGCTCCCGGTTAGGACCTTTTTACGAACTGGAATCGTCCTCTGCCGCTAAGCCGTTACAGCCGGGCGAAGCACAAACCTACCGGCAGGCTACCTGTCATTTTGAAGGTGATTATGCCGCATTAAAAACGCTGGCGCAGCACCTCCTTGGGGTTGACCTTGACAATGCCAAAATGCCATAGGATACGAATTATTTTATCACGAAATACATATTAATGTTAAGGCAAACAAATTATAGCTGTATGTTATCGTGAAAAGAGAGGAGATAGAAGTGAATGGGGAGATTCACCATTCACCACGGTAAGTATACATTCGAAGCAACGGTCTCTTACACTTTAAAAACCACCTATATGAAATTGTATAAAACGCAGAACGGAACTGTACTGGAGCACAATGGCGGATATTATATATCAGGCGCGGCTTTTGACACACTGATCAACAGGAATAACCTTTATGAGTACCTCACGCATTCGCTGGCAAAGTTTCCCAAACTATCGGAAGAAGAGGTAGCTATTTTTTTAACACGCCCGCTTTTAGCGCCCATTGGAACCCAGGAAGTATGGGCCGCGGGGGTAACGTATTTGCGTAGCCGCGATGCCCGTATGGAAGAATCAAAAGAGTCGGGCGGTGCCACTTTTTATGATAAGGTATACGAAGCGGAACGGCCGGAATTGTTCTTCAAATCGCTACCCCACCGTGTTGCCGGTCATTTTGAGGATGTGTATATCCGCAGGGATTCTACCTGGAATGTGCCGGAACCGGAGCTTACCTTATTTATGAACAGCGAGGGCAATATACAGGCCTATACTATCGGAAACGACATGAGCTCACGCAGCATTGAAGGAGAAAATCCTTTGTACCTGCCCCAGGCTAAAACCTATGAAAGAAGTGCAGCGCTTGGCCCCTGCTTGTATATACCCGAAAAACCGATTGACCCGGGCACTACCATCAGCATGAATATCCTTCGCAATAATCAACCCATATTTGAAGGCGGCATCAAAATAAGCCAGATGAAAAGATCACTTCCGGAACTGGCCGAATTTTTATTCAGGGAAACCGACTTCCCGTATGGCTGCTTTTTAATGACGGGTACCTGCTTAGTACCGGATAACGATTTTACGCTTCTTGAAAATGATATCGTAAATATCAGTATTGATGAAATTGGTACGTTGTCGAACAGGATTATGCATAAGCCACGGCTGGTAATGTAATTCAAGCAAATTATGTGTGTATGTTATCGCGAAAAGTAAGACGATAGAAGTGAATCTCACTATTTCTCACCTTTCACTTACTGAGCTTTCGGTTTTCAGCCGTCATTAATTCACTTCTCACGCCAGCCTTCCGGCTGGCAGGTTTCACGTTTGACCCCGCAGTAGCATATGATTACATGCAAGAATATAATGGTAATCATTGATTGATTCCATACAGGTAAACCCTAAACGGCACTTCCCTGTAAAAATTGCAAACGTTTGCACAACGCATTGCTATACTTTA
>CAYVEI010000072.1:0-21594 GCA_964450515.1 uncultured Terrimonas sp.
TAATCTTTCCGCATTATCTTTAAAGCTTTTATCACCGAGGATAGCCGACACTGCATTTTTAATTTTTGCAGCGCCTGCATTTTTTCCAAGCCGTATACCGGCTTTGCGATAGGCAACTTTTGCTGCATTATCATCCTGGTCGCGGCCCATCGGCAGGCAAAGCAGCGGAACGCTATGGCAAAGCGCTCTCATTACGGTTCCATGTCCTGCATGAGTAATAACAATATCCGCAAAAGGAAATATCTGCGCATGGGAACCGTTGGGTATAACCACTACGTTTTGGGGAACGGTAAATTCTTCCCTGCTCATGGCAGGGCCTGCGGTAACCAGCCCTCTTACATTCAGTTGTCCTAATGCGTTAATACACTGTTGAATTGTTTCCTGCTGGTTTTGAAACGTGGAAGATAAGCTCACCACAGCCAGGGGACGGGGATCATTTTGCGGCCAGGGGTTCAGCCAGTCTTTTACCCAATCGGGATCATCCAGTACAGCACCTGCATAGCGCACATTTGCAGGAAGCGGACTTGCGGGGAAGTCAAAATGGATACTTGTTTGTATCAGCCGGAGAGCCGGCTTGTTATAAATATCCGCTACATTCCGCAGCTTACCGAGTCCATAGTTCTGACGCGTTTTATTGATCTTAGGTAAATATTTATTCATGATCCTGTGAAAAATGCTCCCCAGCATCCTGTCCCTGAAGCTACCCAAAAACCCCCTGCCGGGAGTCAATCCCATGCCACCGGGTGGTCTTCCGCCGCCAGGTAAATATTCAGGCATGTGAAACAGCGATACGGTCTTTATGCCCAGCGCTTCGCCCGGGATGAGCGTAGCGGGCAACAAAACATCGGCTACCAGTATATCGGTCTGTTCGGCCTGTAAAGCGAAATACGTTTCTTCCGCAACAAGATCAACCGGGCCAAACACCACGTTATCAAAAGAAGGATTTTTGAGGGGAGAAGCCTTCCAGTCCTTGAAAATGTCTTCCGTTCTGTTTGATTTTGTAAAACATTTTGTAAACGGTATAAAGAAAAGTCCATATGATTTCACGGCTTCCTGCAAACATGGCTCAGTAAGTACCCTTACCCTGTGCCCCCTTTGTGCAAGACGGGTGGCCAGGCCCAATACAACTGGAATATTTCCACCTCCTTCAATGGTAACAAACAAAAAGCTGAGCGATTTCTTCATGTTATTGTGGTTTATGACCCCATGACAGGACCGTTTATCAATTCATGAAAGCTAATTTTTGTTGCATCACGGGCACGGTGAAGATCCCTGCGCAGCAATTTTCGGAGGTATACTTCTGTGGCTGCATTCCATAACTGTGAACCGCTTCAAATCAAATACAATATTTGTCCGGCTAATTGAGTCGTGCTAATAACAATAAAAAGCTACAAAGAAAAATTCATAGCACCAAGAAGCCCAATTACAAGAACCAAATAAATTACAAATCCGAAGATTTAAATTTCGAAATCAGAAGAGAATACAAGAGCACCCAATAGCAAATGATAAGCACCAAATAATCGCAAATCCTAAGCGAAATCCCAATAGTAAACCACAAACGATAAACCACAAATTATAAAATCCGAAATCTGAAACGCTAAATCACAAACTAAAAATTTAAAATCCGGTTACCTCACACCTTATTTATTATCTGATGCTATTTTCTCGTAGCTCGCCACAATGCCTTTAATAAGGGAAGAGCTGAAGCCCTGGTGTTCCATTTCATTCAGCCCGGCTATGGTGCAGCCCTTGGGGGTGGTTACCTTATCTATTTCCTGTTCGGGATGTGTATTTTTCTGTAGCAGCAGTTGCGCGGCGCCTTTTACCGTTTGCGCGGCAATTAAGCTGGCGGTAGCGGCGTCAAAGCCGATCTCAATACCGCCCTGGATATTAGCGCGTATATACCGCATGGCATATGCTGTTCCGCAGGCGGCCAATACGGTTGCGGCATCCATCAGCTTTTCTTCAACTACAGCCACCAGTCCTAACTGGTTGAATATATCTTTCACATAATCCAACTGATCGCTGGTAATATCCCGTGCACTTATACAGGTCATGCTTTGCTGTATAGCGATGGCCGTATTGGGCATAGCCCTTACGGTTGATATTTTTTTATTTAAAATACTGTGGATATGCGCTGTGGATATGCCTGTAACCACCGAAACCAAAACATGCCGGTTCTCATCAAAAATGGGTTGAATGGCGCCCAGTACATCATCAACCTGGAAAGGTTTTACGGCTATGATAACGAGGTCGGCAAAACGAAGCGCTTCGGCATTGTCATTACTTACCAGCACGCCTTTTTCTTCAAGGTAATGAATGGTGGAAAGATTTCTTTTTGTAATGAGGATATGGCCGGGTGCAACAAACCCGCTTTGAATCAGTCCTTCCGCAATAGCAGTGCCGAGGTTGCCGCCGCCAATGATGGCTATTTTTTTATTCATCGCTAATAGTAGTTTCCTGTAAGTAAATAATTTTTTACATAATCATCAATGCCCTCTTCAAGACTGTAAAACGCATTCGTATAACCAGCCCTTTTTAGTTTGGCCATATTCGCTTCGGTAAAATACTGGTATTTATCGCGTATATCTTCAGGCATATCAATGAAACGTATATCAGGCGGTATGCCCATTCCCGCAAATGTAGCAAGCGCCAGGTCGTAAAAGCTTCTTGCTTTTCCGGTACCGGCATTGTATATGGCGGAATCGGGCTGATGCTCCATCAGCCAGTAACAAATATGCAGTATATCTTTTACATACACAAAGTCGCGCATTTGTTCCCCGTCCTTATAACCGGGGCGGTGCGACCGGAATAAGTTAACATAGCCATTTTGCTTAACCTGGTTAAAAGCATGAAATATTACGCTGGCCATGCGCCCTTTGTGGTATTCATTGGGTCCGTAAACATTAAAAAATTTAAGTCCTGCCCAAAAAGGCGGCCTGCTGTGCTGGCGGAGCGCCCATTTATCAAATTCATTTTTGGAAACGCCGTAAGGATTTAAAGGTTCCAGCGTGTTTACAATGCTGTGGTCGTCGTTATAACCTAATGCGCCCGACCCGTATGTGGCTGCGGAGGAAGCATACACGAGCGGTACCTGATGCAGCACGGTATAATTCCACACCTCCTGCGAATATTCAAGGTTCAGCCGCTGGTGCACGGCATAATCAAATTCGGTGGTATCGGTACGGGCGCCTATATGAAAAATAAAATCAATCGCGGGTTTTGTTGCTTCCAGCCATTCAAAAAAAAGATCCCTTTCAATTTGATGAGCAAATTTTTTCTGTACGAGGTTATTCAGCTTGTCGTTCCTTTCAAATTCATCTACCAGAATAAGGTTATCGAATCCTTTGCTGTTTAAGTAAGATACCAGGCAACTGCCTATAAAGCCCGCGGCCCCGGTAACGACTATGCTGCTGTTTTTTGAAACGGTATTGCTCATATCATGATGTTCGGCCGTACACCCGGTGAAAAATAAATGAAATGCAAATTAAGATTTAAACCGCGAGTGAAACGCTTTTTCCAGCGCTTCCCGGTGATCGGGATGGGCGATGCTCATAAGCGCTTTTGCCCTTTGCTTTAAATTCTTTCCAAACAGATCCACGATCCCGAATTCAGTAACCACCCAATGAACATGCCCCCGTGTAGTAACCACTCCCGCGCCTTCTTTTAAAAAAGGAACGATGCGGGATATGCCTTTTGAGGTAACGGATGGCAAAGCAATAATGGGTTTGCCGTTTTCGGAAAGAGAAGCGCCGCGCATGAAGTCCATTTGGCCGCCGATACCCGAAAACTGGTAAGTGCCTATAGAATCGGCACATACCTGCCCGGTAAGATCAATTTCAATGGCGCTGTTAATAGCCGTTGCCCGCGGGTTCTTCCTGATCATGCTGGTATCATTTACATAGCCGATATCCATTACTCTTACAGAGGGGTTGTCGTGTACAAAATCGTACAGCTTACGGGTACCTACCATAAATCCTGTAACAGTGCGTCCGGTATTTAATTTTTTCCGGCTGTTATTGATAACGCCTTTTTCCAGGAGCGGGATAACGCCATCCGACAACATTTCAGTATGTAAACCCAGGTTTTTATGATTGCCGAGATTTTTTAAAACCTGGTCGGGAATAACGCCGATACCCATTTGTAAGCAGGCGCCATCCTCAATTAAGGACGCCACATGACTGCCGATCTTTTCAACGCTGCTGCTCACTTTTTGCGAATAATCTACTTCAGGGAGGCTGCTTTCATCCCACACCAGCGCGTTTATTTTGCTGATGTGCAGGAAACCATCGCCATGCGTACGGGGCATATTGGGATTCACCTGCGCGATCACCGTTTTAGCGGTATCAACGGCCGACCTGGCAATATCAACAGATGTGCCTAAGCTGCAGTAGCCGTGTGCATCGGGGGGAGATACCTGTACTAAAGCCACATCAATGGGTAATATGGATTTCCTGAAAAGCTGCGGAATCTCGCTCAAAAATATCGGCACATAATCCCCATCGTGGCTGTTTGCCACGGCACGCGTATTAGCCGAAACGAACAGGGAATTAAAAAAGAAGCTTTTCCGGTATTCCGGCTTATTGAAATCTGCATTTCCCAGGTTGGTAATGCTTACTAATTCTACATTTGTTAATGCTGCATGCCTGCTCTGCATGGCTTCTATTAAAGTAATGGGCGTTGCGGCGCTGCCATGTAAAAACACACGGTTGCCTGATTGTATACATTGCACCGCTTCCAACGCGGAAACAGACTTCCCGTAATGTTTCATATGAGGTTCCGTTTTAGCTTTTCAAGATGGAGGCAAAAGTATTTAAAATAAACCTGATAGCAGCAGGAAGAAAAGGCAATCTTATCACAGGGTGTTCGTTCATAAGGCGTGAAGGAATTGTATTTGGCATTTTTGGGCCTTACCTTTGCCGGTAATAATGAATGTGGAACTGCTTAACCCGATCGCGGAGGCCTATGCGGAACAATTTTCCGGCACTCAGGATGAGTTGTTGCAGGAAGTGGCCGCTTATACTTATGAAACCCACCCCCGTGCGCATATGCTTAGCGGAAAACTGCAGGGGCAGTTGCTGTATATGCTCAGCAGCATGATCAGACCTTCGCGTATACTGGAGATAGGAACGTTTACAGGGTACAGCGCGTTATGTCTTGCAAAAGGGCTAAGCGCTGATGGGTTATTGTATACCATTGAGTTGAGGGAAGAAGACGCATTGAAGGCGCTGGGCTTTTTTAACAAAAGCGCTGTAAAGGATCGCATTAAATTGCAGATGGGAAACGCGTTGGAGGTTATCCCGGCATTGAACGAAAGCTGGGATATGGTTTTTATGGATGCAGACAAAGTAAATTATATCAATTATTATGAGATGGTGCTTCCCCAACTGAACCGGGGAGGTTTTATTATTGCGGATAACGTGTTATTTCACGGGCAGGTGCTGGGCGAAAAAGTGGAGGGAAAGAATGCGAAAGCCATTCACGCATTTAATACCTATGTGAAGCAGGATAGCAGGGTAGAACAGGTATTGCTGACCGTTAGAGACGGATTAATGCTGATTATGAAAAAATAGAATAGAAATCCATGATCAAAAAAGTGAACATTATTCTGGTATGCGCTGTGTTTGGCTATAATACACTGGCGGCGCAGAATCCTGCTATCATCCGGTATATTAATACCTATAAGTTCCTGGCCATCCAGGAAATGCAGCGTACAGGCGTGCCTGCTTCCATTAAGCTGGCGCAGGGCATTTTGGAAACTCAGGCAGGGGAAAGCGACCTGGTAAAGCGTTCCAACAACCATTTTGGCATCAAATGTAAAACCGGGTGGAGCGGTAATAAAGTGTATCACGATGATGATGAAAAAGGAGAATGTTTCCGGGCCTATGCTTCCGCCGAAGATTCTTACAGGGATCATTCCGATTTCTTAAAAAGAAGCCAGCGCTATGCTTTTCTTTTCCAGCTTGATCCTGCAGATTACAAAGACTGGGCAAAGGGATTAAAAAAGGCCGGTTATGCCACTAATCCGAAATATACGCAGCAGTTGATCAAATATATTGAGGCCTATGACCTTCAGTTGTATACGCTTGTAGCCCTGGGGAAGCGTAAAATGGAGGCGGAGCAGCCTATGTATGCGGTTAATAACCAGTTGGTTCCTGTTATTTCCACGGCCGTCGTGGCACAGGATAGTGAAGCTATGGAACCTGAGGTTCCGGTTAAGGCATTGCGTTTGCGGTACCCCGAAGAAGCCTTCAGGATAAACGATACCAGGGTGATCGTAGCACTTGCAGGCACGCCTTTGCTGGCTATTGCGGAGCAGTATGGCATTAAGTACAGGCACCTGCTTGAATTTAACGAGCTTGCCGAACCGGACGACATTATCCGGAAAGACCAGTTGATCTTTTTGCAACGCAAAAGACGGCAGGGGGTAAACCCGTTTCATATTGTACGAAAAGCAGAAACTTTGTATGATATTGCCCAGGAGGAAGCCATAAGATTAGATCATTTATTAGCCTATAATCAACTGCGGGGGAATGAAACGCCTGTGGCGGGGCAGCGGCTTTTTTTGCAAAAAGACGCGGCGCAGCACGCGGTAGCTGAAGTAAGCAATAATGTAAAGCGAACGGATATGGCGAAAGTAGCGCAAACACTGCCTGCCATTAACACGCCGGCTCAGTTGCAGTTTGTAAAACATGTTGTTCAGCAAAAGGAAACCCTGTTCAGCATAGCCCGGAAATATGAAGTGGAAATAGAGCAGATCCGTTCCTGGAACAGGTTGAGCGATAACGCCATTCGCAGCGGACAGGAGCTGCTGATTTATAAAAACTAGGGCATGCCTGTAATACATGTTCATGACAAACAGTTCCGGCCTTATATTTCGCAGGAAGAGATTGCCGCTCAGGTGCAAAAAATAGCGCGTGATATGGAAAGGGATTATGCCGGGAAAACACCTTTATTTATCCCTGTTTTAAATGGATCTTTTATGTTTGCTGCTGACCTTTTTAAAGCACTGAACCTGCCTGCGGAAATATGCTTTATTAAGCTGGCTTCCTATAAAGGAACCAGGTCTTCAGGGCAGGTTATTACATCTATAGGACTTGATATTGATTTATTTGGAAGAGATGTGATCATACTGGAAGACATTATTGATACGGGAAAAACCATGACCCTTTTTTTACCGCAGCTTTTGCACCAGCAGCCGGCGTCATTAAAAATATGTACTTTGCTGCATAAGCCGGAAGCTGCCATATATCCTGTAGCTATTGATTACCGCGGATTTGTTATACCCGATAAATTTGTGGTAGGGTATGGGCTCGATTATGACGGATTGGGGCGGAATTTAAAAGAAATATACCAATTGGTGGAGTAAGCGTAATAACCTGTGCAATAATATCATGTATCCAATATCGTTAGTTATACTAAAACTACTGTAATATCATGCAATGCCATATAAAACAGGTTGCTTTGCTCATAGGATGGCTCTGTTTTTATACAACGGTGGCGGCCCAGTATTATTTACGCGGGGAAATAAAGGACGGGAAAGATAAGCCGCTTCAAAATGTGAGGATCGTTCTTCATTCTACGGGCTACCTGCACTCCAGCGGCGTCGGTGGCGCTTTTGGTATTCCCAGTTCGCAAAAGTCAGACAGCATCAGTCTTGCTCTTGATGGCTATGAACCGCTTTCCCTAAGGGTAAATACATCCGAATACCAGCAAATAACAATGAAGATGCTGCCTTACACGGCAAGCTTGCAAAAACACTACCTCCTATCGCTAACCACCACCCTGAAAGTTTTGTCTGACCGCAGGTTGTCTGTGGCCGATGAAACATACAGCGCCCTGGTGGAAAACGGTTTTATACAAACAGACGGCAATCCGGTTACCGGTATTACGCCCAATGTAAACCGTGCATCTTACAGCAATATCAGGCGGTTTATAAATATGAACAGCCAGGTACCTGAAGATGCTGTTCGGATTGAGGAAATGCTCAACTATTTCAATTTTAACTATACGGAACCCGGTGGCGACAGCATCTTTACGGTTCGCTCCCAGTTGAGTTCCTGCCCCTGGAATAGCCAAAATCAACTGTTGTTTGTGCAGATGACTTCTAAAAAGCTTGATCTGAATACCATTCCTCCCAGCAACCTGGTTTTCCTGATAGATGTGTCGGGTTCAATGGATATGCCTAACCGGCTGCCCCTGCTGAAATCGGCGTTCAGAAAATTAGTTGAAAATCTTCGCCCGGTTGATACGGTATCTATTGTGGTATACGGAGGTGTTACCGGCATAATGCTGCCACCTACCAGCGGCGATAAAAAAGAAAAGATATTACAGGCAATTGAAGATATTGCCGCCGGTGGGTTTACGCCCGGGGAGGCGGGTATACGGCAGGCTTACCGGCTGGCACATAATACGTTTATTAAGGATGGTAATAACCGGGTAATACTGGCAACCGACGGCGACTTTAATGTGGGTGTATCTGGAGAGCAGGAACTGGAAAGCCTGATCCTTAAAATGAAGCAGGGAGGTATTTATCTTACCTGCCTGGGCGTGGGAATGGGCAATTACAAAGACTCTAAAATTGAGGCGCTGGCTAAAAAAGGGAACGGCAATTTTGCTTACTTAGATGATGAAAAAGAAGGAGAAAAGGTATTGGTTAAGGAGCTTACCCAAACATTATATGCTGTGGCAGACAATGTATCGCTTAATATACATTTTAATGAAGAAGCCATAAGCGCTTACCGGCTGATAGGCTTTGATAATAAAAGAACGGCTTTGGAAGATACCACCAGCACATTAGAGGGAGGAGAAATTGGATCGGGGCACTCTATGATAGCGGTTTTTGAGGTAACCCCCGGAAACGGTAAGGGTACCATACAATCCCCGGCTGCAGAACAGCAACTGGCTACTGTAACCATTCATTACAGTTTGCCGGGAAAAAAAGATATTGTAAAGCAGGTATATGATTGTGTAAATAATTACATACCGTTAGCGCAATTAGATCATTATTTCAGCTTTGCTACAAGCGTGTGTATGTTTGGGGGATTTTTGCATAGCTCTCCGTACCTCAAAAAAGCCACATGGGATGATGTAATTAACCTTACTAAGGTATCTATGGATATGAGCAATCCGTTGCATACAGAGTTTTTTGATATGGTTGTTAAGGCAAAAAAGATTTATGAGCCTTCTAAAAAAAGAAAAAGGCGCAACAGGGATAACAGATAACCCGGATCACCAGCGCCTCACTGCTTAGGCGATCTTAAAAAAGCAATTTAGCAAGCCCTGTTTACCTTCACCGTGCTTTTGTTAACAGGTATTTGGCATTTATCTTTTATCCATAATTCATATCATCCCGCAGTTTCACTTATATTTGTTTTAAACAATCTTCATAGTGATTATGGATGATGCTATCATACACCTGGATAATATCAGGAAAAGCTACTTCATGGGCAGGCAGGAACTGCAGGTTTTGAAAAATATTTCGCTCAATATTCAAAAAAACGAATACGTGGCTTTAATGGGGCCTTCCGGTTCCGGAAAAAGTACGCTCATGAATATCCTGGGATGCCTCGATACGCCTACCGGCGGCGATTATTATCTTAACGGGCACCAGGTAAGCAAGATGCTGGATAATGACCTGGCAGAGATCCGTAATAAAGAGATCGGCTTTGTGTTTCAGCAGTTTAATTTGCTGCCGAGGCTTTCCGCCGTGGAAAATGTGGCGCTTCCGCTTATCTATTCTGGAGTGTCTAAAAAACAACGTATGGAAATGGCTATGGCAGTGCTGGAGCAGGTTGACCTGGCAGACAGGAGCCATCACCGGCCCAATGAGCTGAGCGGCGGTCAGTGCCAGCGGGTAGCTATTGCGCGTGCATTGGTCAATAACCCTTCCTTAGTGCTGGCAGATGAGCCCACTGGTAACTTAGATTCCAAAACATCGTACGAGATCATGAATATTTTTGGCAGGATACAGCAGGCGGGCAATACCATTGTGCTGGTAACCCATGAAGAGGATATCGCCCATTATGCCAAACGGATCGTTCGTTTGCGGGATGGCGTTATTGAAACCGATAAAAAAACATCCGAAGTAACCACCCTTGCCTGATCTTTTAAAGAGGCTGTCTCATGAACTAACCCGCATGTCTTTTAAAATATATACTAAAACAGGCGATAAAGGCACAACCTCCCTGATTGGAGGCACAAAAGTGCTCAAGTCGCATACGCGTATCGAGGCCTACGGTACGGTAGATGAATTAAATTCCCATATTGGTTTGTGTAAAGATGTACTTACAGATGAGCAGAGCCGTAAGGCATTGCAACATATACAATGGCAGTTGTTTTCTATAGGGGCGGCGCTGGCCTGCGATCCGGCTAAGGAAACAAAAATGCATATTCCTGATATTCATGAAGCCGACATAAGCTTCATGGAGCAGGAAATAGACAGGATGAATGAAGCCATGCCACCCCTTAAGCATTTTATTTTACCCGGGGGGCATAGTACCATATCTTTTTTACATATTGCCCGCTGTGTTTGCCGAAGGGCAGAGCGATGCTGTGTGCGTTTGGAAGCCGAAGATGAAAAGATAGCCCCGCTTATACTCATATATCTCAACCGCCTGAGCGATTATTTATTCGTTTTAGCCAGGTATGCCGGGCATTTGCTTAAAATAGAGGATATACCCTGGAAGCCACGGGGGTAGGAGGGGGTGGGTTACAGGTTACAGGTTTCAGGTTCATCATACCATTTTCCCATCCTTCATATGCAGCACCCTGTCGCTCATTTTTGCCAGCTCTTCATTATGCGTTACAATTAAAAAGGTTTGCTTGCGGGTATCGCGCAACTGAACAAAAAGGCGGTGCAACTCCCTGGCGTTCTTAGAATCGAGGTTACCCGTGGGCTCATCCGCAAATACAATATCGGGATTATTGATAAGGGCGCGGGCAACGGCAACCCGCTGTTGTTCGCCACCTGAAAGGGCGGAGGGTTTATTTTCTATCCGGTCTTTTAATCCCAGCGTTTCTAAGAGTTCTTTGGCCCTGGACTCCGTTTCTTTTTTCTTTTTGCCCCATAACCAGCCGGGTATGCATACGTTTTCCAAAGCGCTGAACTCGGGCAACAAGTGGTGAAACTGGAACACAAACCCCATATGCCGGTTACGGAAGCCAGCCAGCCTTTTGCCGCTGAGCAAATCTACCCGCTGATCCTGTAAGGTAATCTCTCCGCTGTCGGCCTTGTCTAAGGTGCCAATGATGTGTAATAAGGTGCTTTTGCCGGCGCCGGAAGAACCTGCAATGCTTACAATTTCACCCGGCTGTATATCAAGACTTACTCCTTTGAGCACCTGGAGGCTGCCGTAGGATTTGGTAACATTTCTTACAGATAGCATTAACAATTGGATTATTTAAAAACTGAAAATTAATCATTACCGCAACACTTAACAAAACTGCCGGCAATAAATACCGCTTATAACCGTTCAATTTTGCGCTTTCAGATAAGTGAATTTGGAAATTACGTGCTAAACTTTACTTTTGCGGAAAAATTGGCCGTCCGATCTTCATTTTTAAAAGATAAAACGCCCGGCCCGGAAAAGAAAAAAAATCTGATCATCGCTTAAAAAAACAATAAATGTTCTGGACACTTGAATTGGCATCCTATCTTGAAGACGCTCCATGGCCCGCTACCAAAGACGAATTAATTGATTATACCATCCGTAGCGGCGCACCTATTGAAGTAATTGAAAACCTGCAGGAACTGGAAGATGAAGGAGAGATATACGAGGGTATTGATGATATATGGCCCGATTATCCATCGCAGGAAGATTTCTTTTTTAATGAAGATGAATATTAAAACCGCTCATGAGGTATCCTGCCCGGTGTAATTAGGAGTACCCCTCACTGCGATTTCTTCTTATATAATATACTTAACCGTTCTTTCAGGAGAACGGTTTTTTTACGCCGGGTCAAATCCGGCTGTATCGTATTCAAATTCCTGATAATAAAAACGTTATTATATAACGAAAGATCGTATAAAAAAACCCCTGGTAAATAAGGGTAATTACGGGTTTATTTAGTAAGTTTACGAACCCTAAATGCCTTTAACGATGAGTTTTGCACAAAAGCCTGAAGCAGTTCCATCGCTGCCTGTAAATGCAGGTTTTGCGCAGCCCTGTTCAGCCCTAAAGGATTATAAAGAACAGGTCATTTCCTATTTTTCAGGCCGGTCTTGTAATACCGGATTTCAATGGGATACCCAAAAGCTTGAAAAACGTTTTAATGATGCCTGTAAACAGGTAGAAAAATTTATTTCCCTGCAGGAGAAAGTATAAAGCCTGCAAACGGTCATCATTCCTCAAATTTCTTTTCACCAACGAACAACTGCATCCGGTTTATGCGTAAATTAACTGGTTCATAGCGGTATTTGTATTGCCACAACTTAAATCTTTCTTTATATGAAATGGCAGGGAATAGTAAAGGAAAAGCGCAAAATTGTTATGGTGCTTTTAACGATCCTGGTGCTGGCGCTGGTTAATAATTTCGTGAGCAGGCGGCAGTATGATAACCTTACCGATAATATATCATCCATTTACAAAGACAGGCTTATGCCTGCCAGTTACATTTTTACCATGAATGATTTACTTTACCGGAAAAAGATAGCATTGCAAACTATGCCGGCAAATAATATACCGGCGCAACTGGATCAGTACAACAGGGAAATGGCGGCTATAATAGCGGCGTACGAAGTTACATATCTTACCAAAGAAGAGCAGCAGCAATGGAAAAGCTTTCGGCTGCACCTGCAACAGTATAATGAAGCAGAAGCTGCGGTTGTTTCCTCGGTTGCCTATACAGAGAGGGAAAGCCTGCACTCCAGCTTTGGCAAAGTGCTTCAGGTGCTGAAGCAGCTCAATGAAACGCAAACCAGTGAAGGCATGCGGCTACAGAATGATTCTAAAGCCATTATTAACAGCACCATTACGCAGGCTTATCTTGAGGTTTCGCTTCTTTTTATTCTTGGTATTATTGGAATGATGTTATTAACCACTTCTGAAAAAACGGTTTATCCTGTTCCGCACAGGTATCTTTATAATTAACCTGTATTTCTGATAGTGGGTAACAATACGGGTTTATACTTCCAGTCCAAGCCTTGCCGAAAGATCGGAAGTAAACACATTGGAAGGATCATACTTTGCCTTGATGGCCAGCCAGCTTTCATACTGCGGATACATAAGCCTGAAAGTTGATTTGCTGAGCATGGCGTCTTTTCCTAAGTATATTCTTCCGCCGGCCTGCAATACCGCTTCATCTAATTGTTTGGTAAATGCTTTCAGCCCTTTGGTAACCGGAAAATCAATAGCCAGTGTATAGCCCTTAAACGGGAAGGATAAAATGCCCTGGCCTTCCCCCATTTTCTTAAATACATTCAGGAAAGGGGTACACCCGCTGGATGCTATCATTTCCATGATATGCCTGAGATGGGTTATGCCATTTTCTTCGGGTATCACAAACTGGTACTGGATAAACCCTCTTTTGCCATAGCCCCTGTTCCAGTTACTGATCATGTCTAAAGGGAAGAAAAATTTTTCATAGTGCACGAATGTTTTGGGAGAATTTTGTACAAATCCTATTACTTTATTAAGCAACCGTGCTGTTATGTTATTTAATGTAAAATCTGGAAGAAAAAAAGGAATGCTGAGCTTAGAAGTGTTATGGATTTTTAAGGGCTCCTTTCTTAATGTTTCAGGCAACGCTTCCTGCGTGGCGGCATCACCCACAGTTAAAACGCCACTGCCAAGTTGCCTGCCGGTAGCCAGCGGATCAATCCAGGCCACGGAATAATTGCAGTGCCTGTATTGTTCAAGCGCTTCTAACATTTCTTCCAGCGTATTAACTTTAACCGATTGCTGTCTGAAATAGGTGGTTTCAATTTTTCTTAGCCTGATCTTAGCCGTTAGTATAACGCCGAGTAAGCCAAGTCCCCCGAAATTGGCAATAAACAAATCAGGGTGTTCCTCCCGCGAAGCGGTTACGATGCTTCCGTTAGCCAGTAAAATAGTAAAAGAGATAACGCAATTGATAAAAGAACCGTCTGCATGATGCGCTTTGCCGTGTATGTCATTGGCAATGGCGCCTCCAATGGTTACAAATTTGGTTCCGGGGCAAATCATCGGCATCCATCCCCTTGGAGCAAATGTGGTAATGATCTCATCGAGGCTGGATCCGGCCTCGCATTCCAATATGCCTTCCTTTTCATTCCACGAAATAAAATGATGCATGCGGGTGCATACACACACTTTTTTATTGGTATGTATTGCCTGGTCGCCATAGCTTCTTCCCAGTCCTCTTGCAATAAGCGGCCCGGTTATTATCATTGCGCTTAGCTCCTGTGCATCTGCCGGAGTAGTTACATAGGAATTTGCTGTTGGATAATTACCCCAGCCTGCTAATATTTCCTGGTGTGCTGTTGCCATAGTGTACAAACGATATAAACAAACGGTCTATTGGGTTATGATAAATGATTTTTACCTGTCAGCGCTAATAAATTAATCCGGTTACGATATCCATTACATTGGTTTGTGTAGGTCCTGTTACAATCAGTCCCCCCGTTTTTTCAAAAAAGTGGTAGGCGTCATTGTTATGAAGATACGCTTCCGGGTTTATGGAAACCTCATCCACTTTCGCAAAGGTATCCCCGTCAATTACCGCACCCGCTGCCGTAGTGGGTCCATCCGTTCCGTCCGTACCTCCCGATAAAATTACAATCCTGTCGTTCTTTTGCCATTCCATCTTTTTTAAAGCGCATAATGCGGCTAAAGCAAATTGCTGGTTGCGCCCGCCTTTGCCTGTTCCTTTTATGGTAACGGTTGTTTCGCCGCCCCATAAAACACAAAGGGGTGGCCCTTTTTGTTCATTTTTAAGCCTTTGGATAAAAGTTTCGGCCTGTATCTCAGCATCACCGGTAAGCATAGGCGAAAGAATAGTTGTTGCATAACCCAATGCCTGCGCTTTTATTGCAGCCGCTTCCAGTGCTGTTTTGTTGGTAGCTACCAGCGCATTGTGCACTTTGGAAAAAGCGGGACTTCCGGGTTTGGGTGTATCCGGAATGGTTCCTTTTACTCCACTCAGAAGCCAGTTGCTGACGGAAGCAGGAAGCTTTCCGGAAAGCCCGTATTTTTCTATTACCCTCCAGGCGTCCTTAAATGTTGTTGCATCGGGTACGGTTAGTCCGCTGGCAATTACAGAAAGGTCATCACCCGGAACATCACTCAGCAGAAGAGCTATTACCCTGGCCTGCGTGCATGCCATCAGTTGGCCGCCTTTTATAAGCGAGAGGTGCTTTCGTACAGTATTGATTTCATCAATAGCCGCACCACAGTCTAACAGCAGTTGTACCGTTTGCTGAATAGCTAACAGGCTGCATCCGGGAGGGGTATCGGCGAGGAGGGCAGAAGCGCCTCCGCTGATCAGTAAAATAATAGTATCTTTTGCTGTAGCTTTTTTAAACAAAACTGCTATTGCCTCTCCTCCCAGCAAACTGTTGTTATCGGGTACCGGGTGCCCGGCTTCAATAGTACGGCATTGGGTTAGCGAAAGGGCATGATGGTACTTGGTAACCACAACGCCCGCTGTGATATGGCTGCCTAAAATTTTCTCTGTTTCTAAGGCCATCGCCGATGCGGCTTTCCCCACCGCTGCAATGTACAGGTTATCCATGTCAGTCATGGGTAAGCGCTGATCCGCTATTTTTATCCTGTCGTCCTGCAATTGAATGTACCCTGGAATAAAATGGTTGGGCTTTACCGCTTCCACGCCTGCAAGAAATATCTGTATCGCATCCTGTTTTGACATACCCGAAATTAGCATTAGTTTTAAATCTGCGATGCTGTACTTTGGCAATCAATTTTATATTACCTTCGGTATTAATTAGTTGTTTAGCTAACTAATTTAAAATCTCAATTAAAAGTTAACGGATGAAACGTATCATCAAAAAAGTAGCGGTGTTAGGCTCTGGCGTAATGGGTTCCCGTATTGCGTGCCATTTTGCAGGAACAGGTGTTCCGGTTTTGCTATTAGATATTGCGCCTGAGGAATTAACTGCGGCGGAAAAAGCGAAAGGGTTAACGCCGGACCATCCGGCGGTGAAGAACAGAATAGTGAATGATGCGCTTGCGGCGGCTTTAAAATCAAACCCGTCGCCTGTATATACAAAGGATGCTGTGAAGAAGATCACAACCGGCAACTTTACGGATAATATGAAAGATATTGCCGGCTGCGACTGGGTGATAGAGGTAGTAGTAGAAAGGTTAGACATTAAGCAGCGAGTTCTTGCAGACGTTGAAAAGTTCCGTAAGCCGGGAACGCTGATCACTTCCAATACTTCCGGCATTCCCATACACCTTATGACTGAAGGCAGGAGCGAAGATTTTAAAAAACATTTTTGCGGTACGCATTTTTTTAACCCTCCCCGCTATCTGCGTTTGCTGGAAATCATTCCAACTCCCTATACCGATCAGGCAGTAGTAGATTTTTTAATGGAATACGGTGATCTGTACCTGGGTAAAACTACCGTATTGTGTAAAGATACGCCTGCTTTTATAGCCAACCGCGTTGGCGTGTACAGCATGGCGCTTATTTTTAAGCTCGTGGAAAAAATGGGTTTAAGCATTGATGAAGTAGAAGCGCTTACGGGCCCGGTTTTCGGCCGTCCTAAATCGGCAACCTTCCGTACCGCTGATGTGGTGGGCATTGATACACTGGTTAAAGTGGCGCAGGGGGTATATGATAATTGTTCTGACGATGAGGCACGGGATACTTTCCTTATTCCTTCATGGGTGGCGAAGCTGGTAGACAATAAATGGCTGGGTGATAAAACGGGACAGGGATTTTTTAAAAAGATTAAATCGAAAAGCGGCGGCTCCGAAATACTGGTACTCAATCTTTCAACACTGGAATACGAGCCACGTAAAAAGCCCAAATTCGCAACCATAGAAACCGCTAAAGGTATTGATGAGCTTAAGCTGCGGATAAAAGCCCTGTTAGCGGGGCAGGATAAGGCAGGAGAATTTTACAGGCAATTTCATTACGGTTTGTTTTCTTATATCTCTCATCGCATACCGGAAATTTCCGATGAGGTATACCGTATAGATGACGCTATGAAAGCGGGCTTTGGCTGGGAAATTGGCGCCTTTGAAACCTGGGATGCGCTGGGTGTTGAAAAAACGCTGAAAGCAATGAAAGACGCGGGTTATGCTGTTGCCCCCTGGGTTGATGATATGCTCGCCAAAGGCAACAGTACTTTTTATAAGGTTGAAAAAGGCGTTACCCTATGTTATTCGCCTGCCGGCGGCGCCTATGTTTCAACTGTGGCAGCCGGAACAGAAAGTGCTTTCCTGGTAATGAAGAATTTTTCCGGTCAAACGGTTTGGAAAAACAGCGCGGCTAATGTTTACCATTTGGGTGATGATGTGCTGGGGCTGGAATGGAATACCAAAATGGGAACAATAGGAGGAGAGGTGCTGGAAGGCATTCAAAAGGCAATTGCATTGGCCGAAGAAAAATATAAAGGGGTTGTTATTGCTAATGATAGCCAGAATTTTTCGGCAGGCGCTAATGTGGGCATGATCTTTATGTTTGCCGTAGAGCAGGAATATGATGAGCTGGATATGGCCGTGCGTGCTTTCCAGAATACCATGATGCGTGCCCGGTATTCAAGTGTTCCGGTAGTGGTTGCACCGCATGCCTTAACCTTAGGCGGCGCCTGTGAGCTGAGCCTGCATAGCGATAAAGTATTACCTGCAGCGGAAAGTTATATAGGCTTGGTGGAACTGGGCGTGGGTTTGATTCCCGGAGGCGGTGGTACTAAAGAATTTGTGCTGCGTGCGGCCGATGAGATGCATGAAGACGAGCCCGATACCATTACTTTAAAGAACCGTTTTTTAACCATAGCTACAGCTAAGGTTTCTACCAGTGCCATTGAAGCTTTTGACCTGGGCATTTTAAGAAAAGGACATGATGAAGTGATCATTAACCAGGACAGGCGGATTGCGGCTGCTAAGAAGAGTGTTATTGAAATATTTGATAATGGTTATGTAACGCCTGTTCAGCGAACCGATGTTAGGGTTACCGGACGCTCGGCGCTTGGGGCTTTATACGCCGGCATTAATGGCATGTGGCGGGCCAATTATGCAACAGATCATGATGTGGTAGTAGCTAAAAAATTAGCCTGTGTAATGTGCGGAGGCGATTTAAGCGAACCCTCCCTGGTGAGTGAGCAATATTTGCTTGACCTGGAAAGAGAAGCATTCCTGAGCCTTTGCGGTGAAAAGAAAACACTGGAACGCATACAAAGTGTGTTAAAGGGAGGAAAGCCGGTGAGGAATTAATATGGGAATTTGAAAATTTGAAAATGAATTATCTTGATCAGATACAAATCACAAGAACCAAATAAAACTCAAATATTAAATTCAAAATTTGATACTGCACGCGTGGAACGAAATCCGAAAGGGAATGTCCAAAAACTGATCACTTACTACTGACCACTATTACATGTTGCTTATAGCTGCTTACTTTCAATCGCAACATGCAGGTTACAGGAAAAAAAGATTATAAACGCCCCCGGAGAAGAACATAGAACATGAGCACCAGCAGTAAAACAATGATAGTAGTAACAACCGGGATCATCAGTTCCGGTGGTTTCTTTTTCAATAATTTTTTTCTGCGCGCCGAAAGTTTTTTAACCAGCTTTTTGTTCAGTTCATTTACCACAACAGGGAGGTTACCCTTATCTGTTACCTGTTCCAGCCCTTCTGTTGCATCGTTCTCAAAATCTGAATCAATCAGTAGCTTTTCTATCTCGTGCCTTTCTTCCGGCGACAGCTTATTTTCAAGGTAATCTAACAGCTTCTTTTGGTCTGTTTCTTTTGAATGGGATAATATGTTTAATAAATCATTGTTCATATTTTATAGTTACTGTGTCAAACTTTATTTTCCTTCATTTTCTTCTCCATGCTGATCTTTAAGTTGCGTTTTCCGTTTTGAATATAGCTTTTAATCTGCATGGTAGTATAGCCGGTTAACACCGCTATTTCATTGTAGGATTTTTTTTGCAGGTAAAAAAGCACGATGCATTGTTTCTGTTCTGCATTAAGTTCTTCCAAAGCCTCATTCAATGCCGAAAATGTTGCGTCTTTTTGCTGGTGGCGGAAGATGCCGTTGTTTTCATCCGGTTCCGATGCCATCATTTTTTCCGTAACAGGCACAGTGCTTTTCCCTTTATCCCTGAGTTGCATAAGGCAATAGTTCCGGGCAACCATATACAACCAGCTTTTAAAATAGGTTACGGGGTATTTTTGCAGTTCTGCAATGGCCTTCAGAAAAATTTGCTGTACCGCGTCTTTCGCTTCTTCCTCATGCTTTAGGTACTTCATGCATACGCCGTATAACAATAAGGTATACCGCTGCATTAATATACCCAGCCATTCATTATTGCCGTCTGCATAATAATGCTCTAAAAGCCCGGTATCTGTTATATCGTTAAATGCTGAAGTTGACACACCTGCAAAATGATTTTGTATACAATATACAGATGCGGTTTATTGTTAATTCCATATACGATATGGCAAAACAGGTATGGTTTAACAATAGCTTACATCTCCTTTCAACTGCGCAGGGCTACGCCGTAAAATTTTTTTTGTAAAAAAGGATAGCTTCTTCTATTATTTTGAGTGCTGTGGCTTTATCCTGGAATTCGTTAACGCTCACTGTTTTATTTTCTAATTTTTTGTATTCTTCAAAAAATTGCCGCAATTCACTAAAAAAGTGCTTGGGCATTTCCTCAATATTGTTAATATAATTTACACCGGGGTCATTATTGGCAACAGCAATAATTTTATCATCCGCGTCGCCGCCGTCAATCATCTGCATTACGCCAATTACTTTGGCCTGAACGAGGCATAAGGGTTGTATGCTCAGGCTGGAGATCACCAGTATGTCAAGCGGGTCTTTATCGTCGCCATAGGTTTGCGGAATGAAACCATAATTTACAGGATAATAAAAAGAGGAATAAATAACCCTGTCTAACTTCAGTAACCCGCTCGGCTTATCTATTTCATACTTTTGCCTGGAACCCTGGGGTATTTCTATTACGGCATTTACAATTCGGGGTGAGCTTTCGCCTGGCGCTACGCCATGCCAGGGATGTAGTACTGTATGCATAATAAACGGTGGTTTTAGCAGGAAAGATAGCAATAAAACCAAACAGAAAATTGGGTATTTTTTATCAAGCGTACAATAAAGGTAATGCGTTGCGCTGTATATGCAGGTATTATTCTGCTTCGCTGTTTCCTGTAAAAGTATATTTAAAATCAACCCACCACTCGCCGTTTATTTTCACCAGCTTAATTTCGCTGTTCTCTCTTTTAAAAGAATTGGAATAATTAATAATGGTGGTAGAGTCGTTCAGCGATTGCAATTTGTTAATGATGATGCTGGCGTCTTTATAACTGGTTTTTTCTTCCAGGCTTTCCGCGGCATATTTCTTTTCAATATTTTCAAATAACCTTTCGTTAGCGCCGTCGCGCAGGATGAAGGCTTTAGCTTTGCGCATATCGCCGTCGAGGGCAAAACGGATAAATTCCCTTCCTGCTTCCAGCGGATCATCCGGCTTCTGGTAATCTTCATTTCCCGTACATCCGTAAAATAGTATACAGCAGGTTGTAAAAATGGTGATTATGGTACGCATGAGGTTGATGGTTATGGGCAAAAGTAGGCATTAAATCACTCTGTCAGTATCCTGTTCTTCCGTCCCGTACTTTCACCTTTTTCTTTCCCGAATTCTTTTTTTCCCATTCGGCAACGGCTTTGGGTTTTTCGGCTACATTGTCTGGTGCTGCCGTGGCTGTTGTATTACCGGAGCCTTTTTCTTTTTGTCCAAAAAAGTACTGCTCCTGTTTGGTAATAAATCCCGTATTAGGATTGTAAAACTTCCAGGTGCCGTGCGCTACTGTAGCTACTTCTAATTTTATAACTTTTGTTTCCCATTTATCCGGAATGGCAGGGTCGGGTACCTGCACCGTATCGTAAGGGTTTTCGGGATTGGTAGCTCTCCAGCTTTCTTCCCGGAGGAGATCCCCCATTTTTGTATAATACTGTTGTTTGCCGTCTTTTTCGCCCCATTTATAATTTTCAATAGCTGTTAAATCGCCAGCAAGGTTATATCTTCTCCAGGCACCTTCTTTTTTATCATCAGCAAAATAGCCTTCCTCTTCATACCCCTGCTCTCCCCGTAATGCATCTACATGGATCACCCATGGACCCTGTTTTTGGTTGTTATTATCTATCCGGTTCAGGGTATCTCCTTTAATGGAGATGATAAAATTTTTTAACTGTGCCTGGCTTTGCAGGGAGATGAATAGCAATAAAAAGAAAATGTAGCGCATAGGAAAAAGTTTTAAAAATGACGCTGGTACTGCAAAGATATGTTCAACAACAATGCCATAGTGTATGAAAAGAAATGATAAAGTGAATACAGGTTTACAAAAAGATTATCATTTGTTAAATATCAGTGGTGCTCTATTTGCGTTAAGAAGTGAAATTTTT
>CAYVEI010000073.1:0-21353 GCA_964450515.1 uncultured Terrimonas sp.
ACATACGAGGAAATGAAATCGTTGCGCCACTCCCAGCTTTCATCATCCGTCTTTGTGGAAGGTGCTACTTTAGAAAAGAAATTGGAGTGGTTACAAAAAACACAGCTTAAGTCTGACTTATTTTTTGGATCACATCACAATTGCGAGACATCGGAATCGCACTTAAATAGTTGTTAATTCAGAAATCATAGTCTAATGTACGGATTGTAATCTCTCAAACCTATAACTTACCTTTGCACAATGTTTTATAGAAGAAAAATCATTTTGTCCTTATTGGAGCTTTTTGGTGGTGAATTGGAGAAAATTCGACTTCAAAAGCTGCTTTTTCTTTTTTGTCAGAAGCAAGAAAAAGCGGACTATGATTTTGTCCCCTATAAATTCGGATGTTTTTCTTATTCAGCGTATGCTGACTTGAATACAATGGTCAAAAAAGGCTTTCTTTCTGAGACGGAGAAAAGCTTTCAAAAAGCGGATAAAAAATTGTACGCGACGCTCCTAAAAGCCGATGATATAGCAAAGCTACAAAGTATCAAAAGCCTTTACGGGGATATGAATAGTAATGCCCTTATGAAGCATACGTATCGTAATTTTCCTTATTGGGCAATCAATAGTATTAAGGCTGAGTCAATACTTACCAAAGAAGAGTTATCCAACGTACAAAAGCAACGTGCGACTAACAACAGCACCGTTACTTTATTTACAATTGGCTATGAAGGCGGAAGCCTGGAGAATTATTTGAACAAGCTTATAAAAAACGATGTAAAAATCCTAGTTGACGTTAGAAATAATCCACTCAGTATGAAGTTCGGATTTAGTAAAAATCAACTAAAGCGGTATTGTGAAAGCTTAGGAATTCAATATATACACTTCCCTGAAGTCGGGATTATTTCCGATAAAAGACAGGAATTAAATACGCAAGAAGATTACGATATTTTGTTCGCCGATTATCGAACGAACAGCTTACCCAAAACCAAAAACACCCAACAGAAAATATTAGAAATCTTAAAACTGAACAAGCGGATTGCGTTGACGTGTTTCGAAGCTAATCATTGCCAGTGCCATAGAACTCATCTAGCAGACTCCGTAAGCAATCTTCCAGGCTTCGATTATGAAGTAAAACATATATAAGATTGTCTATGACACGATACAAAGTTCTAATAACCGTCACGACTTACCCTTTACCTTCCCGCAGTCACGACGAATTAGTATGTACTGCCGGAATTTTAGAAACTGGCGAACCAATTCGCATTTATCCCGTTCCCCTTAGTTTCCTTCTCGGTTTAAGAACATCTGGACAAGTTCAAACCTTCAAATACACCTGGATCGAAATTGATTTGAAAAAAAGGACAGACGATTTCAGACCAGAGAGCCATTCTCCCGTAAATTATGATTTTCGCGACTTGAAAATACTAGATCGCCTCGATACTAAAAATAACTGGAAAGCTAGAAAACAAGCCTGCCTTCGAAATGTGTACACCAACATGGAGAAGTTGATTACAGATTCGAAAGAACCCACCAATCGATCATTAGCTGTTTTCAAGCCAGCCTCTATTATTAAACTTGAATGGGAAGAGACAGATCGTGAATGGAAGGATGAATGGAAAGCCTTGCGTAAACAAGGAGATTTGTTTGCACAAGACAAAGACCCCGAAATCCTTATACCAAAACTTCCTTACAAATTCAGCTACGCCTTTACAGACGAGACAGGTAAACAGAGAAAGCTTATGATCGAAGATTGGGAAATAGGGGCTCTCTATTGGAATTGCTTGAAAGCAGCCAATGGTAATGAAACTGAAGCTCTTCAAAAGGTGAAGCAGAAATACGAAAGTGAATTTAAAAACAAGGATATCCACCTCTTTTTAGGCACCACAAAAGAGTGGCACATGCGACGGGCGAAAAATCCCTTTGTCATTATCGGCGTATTTTATCCTAACAAGGAAATACAAGGGTCACTATTTTGATACAATATTAACTTGAGCACAAAGCCAGGAAATTATCAATACCAAGGGGAAAAAATTCTTGTTTTAAGGAGCCTCAGAGCAGATTTATATTTTATAAAGGCCATGTTTTATATCTGCTTGGAAACATATTAATGCCCTCACCTTTGAATAGATTGAATACACTTTGATGGTACAGTTTATCTGAATTTCTATTCCTATTTACGAACTGAAGTTTCCAACAATAGAAATCTGCAAGTTGCAGAAAACGACTAAGATGAGAGTGCGTAAAATGAACACTTTCAAAAAGCTTCTCAATTTGTAACCCGTATTCAAACTGAGTTCCTTTTTCTCTATATTCGGATAAGGCAATCGAAGATTTTTCTGCAATATGATCTGATTCACGATCTCCTATCAATATACCCACCTGCTTTTTTTGTCTTAAATAGCTTTCACACCGTTCACAAAAATACATAAATGCAATACGTTCAGCATTCTGAGTAGAATACAATTTTGAAGTATTAATTTGTATATCAATCCTGCCAATTTCTTCCCTAGATAAGATCCTAAAAAATTCTTCGAGGATGTCTAGCCTTTCCTTGAAGCTCTCGATTTTTTGAAAATTTTTTTTCCTGTGAAAAACGTCTACAGCATGAAATTCTGTATCCCTCCCTAAGCGACTATTACCGAAAATCTTTTTAGAAATATTATTTATTTGAAGTTCGACCTCACCTAAAATTTCTTCTTGGATACATACCCCTCCTATGTGATAAAATGGATAGTCGGGCTGTTGTTTTACCTCATCAAAAAAAATTAGAGTCATATGCAGCTTTTCTATTTTCAATTTGCTAATAAAGTAAGGCTAGAAATTTGAGATTTAATCAGGAGGTAGTAAATTATGCTGCATTTTAGCACATTGAACAAACTGCAAGACAATTTTTATGGAGGACTCTATTCTCATCAGATGGGCGAAGATTGATAATGAAATTGCTGTTCACGAGGAAACCCTTTATTTAAAAATAAATGGAAGGGATGTTGAATTTAGACTGTTACATAATTTCAACATGCTTAACTTGGATATATATGCAGCTATAGAAGAATGGAGTAGAAATACAAACCAGCCTGATATAGATGATTTTTGCAAGTTTGTGTTATCGCAGGCTCCCGAAGGTATTGAACTTATCTGCTATCCAAAGGAGTCTTGGGACGAATTTCAACTCGGACAAAATTTTAAAATTCCGAAATAGTATATCTCACAATACACGTACAAATAGTTAAGCTTATCACTACTTGGACTTCATCCTTTTTGATCTTTCAGACCATTTTGAGATAAAAGCATCGATTACTTGTTCTTGAAAAAATCTATCAAATAACTCTTGAACATTCTCTGGCAATCCCAAGTAACGAATTGAATGTTCTAGGCGCTCATATAAATCAGCCTTACTTTTTTTTGACAGCTTAAAGCTTTCCACCTTCCTTGCTTTTATTAGAGCAAGTTGCAAAGCTCCTGAATCATCGCCACCTTCAAAGTCAGAATAGTTACTGCCGCCCTTGCTCCAGCCCCAAACAGCCCATTCTTTAAGACCATCCAAAAGCTTTGACCTGATTTGAGTCGGCAACCAGGAACTTTTCTCGGACAAAAGCCAAAGCAAAAAATCTATATGGTCATGACGGCTACTTGACATCCCAAAGCCTCCTCCTGCTCCGGTAAAATAAAAGTCAGCCAGTTCTATATTTGAATAGTTGCCAAAGCTAGGGTGCCTTAAGGCAATTTCTTCTTCGCAAAGATGGTGTCTCCCAAATTTAGGGGGCTTATTAATTAGCTCATCAAATATAGGTTCAAGAAACCCTCCCATACCCTTGATTGTAAGCTGTGGAAAGAAGAATGCAGCTTTAAGCGGCTGGTCTATTACAGTCTTTTTAAGCCCTGGTTGCTCAGAAATAAATGTCAGAACTTTATCTGGATGGGTTAATTGTGAAATATTAATTTCATTACCTTCCGACTGCCACAGCATTTGAAGGGCATGTTTTGCGATATATTCTCCTCTTTCAATTGGCTCCCATCCTTTCCAAGGAATTGAGAAAGATAAATAATCATGATGCAAATATTCCTTTCCCGAATATTCAACGACGTCTAACCACCAATCATCTGTTACCAAAGGAGGGTTAAGATCTTCTTTGAATAATAAGTCTCTTGCAACTACCAGAGTTGAACCGCCAGGTTTGATTACCTGTAACAACCTCGAAACGGTCGACTCAATATCTCCATTAAAAGTTATTGCAACTTTGTCAGCTAATGGAGGTGAATATTCTAACAATTGCTCTTTCGTGAGATTAAACCAAATAGGGATGATGAGTTCGTTCTCAGAAGAATTCTGTCTCGCAACCAAACCGTCGAGTTCCCAATTCGTCCATTTCTTCTTGAAAAAACTTGGGCTAAGAACAACGAGTCCAAATCTGCTTTTTGCTAAACCTTTATCGATGGAGCGCCGAAGGCTGCTGCCTGGAGCCAAAGTAAACTCGTCGTACCATACGATAACTTGACGTTCAGAGAGTTTAGCAGCCAATTGCCTGACAACGGCTTCTTTATCTTCGGAAGCATGAGAAATGAAAACATCGTAATCCATGGGAAGCAATATAAAGAAGTTCTTAGGTATCCGCAACCAAAGGACTAACATAGTGTTGTACCTATGTTGTACCAAAAGAAAAAGACTTCCAACGATTTCTCGTGAAAGCCTTGTCCAGCTTGTGGTGTGGGGCGGGATCGAACCGCCGACACAAGGATTTTCAGTCCTTTGCTCTACCGACTGAGCTACCGCACCATCATTTATCCTTTCTTTCAAAAGGGGCAGCAAAAATAGGGCTTTCCGGTTTAACAGCGAAAAATAAACCCTAAAAGTTATGGTTTTCTGTATTTCTGAACGGAAGGAAGGTATAAGGCGTAGGGTGTAAGGCCTTATACCTTACACCCTATACCCGGCACCTCTCCTACATCCCGTATTGATTCAAAAACTTAATGCGCATGATCTTTAGCTGCTCCCAGGTAAAGTTCCCCTCGCTCAACTCCTGCTGGGCTACCTGTAAAGAGGAGGTTTCACAGCTTTTAAAATATTCTAAAATATCTTCCTGGTCGTACTCGTCTACCATTTCACCAATAGCATAATCTAAGTTGAGCTTTGTGCCGCTGGCGGCAATGGTTTCCATTTCTTCCAGCAAGGCGTCTAAACGCAGGTCCTTGTTCCTGGCAATGGCTTCTAACGGAATTTTTTTATCGGTTTGCTGTATAATATAAACTTTCAGACCGCTCTTGTTCACCACGCTCTTCATCACAAAATCATCAGGGCGTTCAATATTGTTTTCTTCCACGTAGCGGGCAATCAGCTCTACAAACGGCTTGCCGTACCGCAGTGCTTTTCCTTTACTTACCCCCTGGCATTTTTCCAGCTCGGTTATAGTAGTAGGGTACAGCGTTGCCATATCCTGCAATGAGGTTTCAAGGAAAATTACAAAAGGCGGCAGTCCCTTTTTCTTGGCTTCCTTTTGCCGCATTTCCTTCAGCATCTCAAATAACTTATCGTCTGTACTGCCGGCTGGCGCGGCTTCCGCTCCATCATCATCGTCATCGTCTGCTTCCTCAAATAAATTGTTCAGCACGATCTTAAAGGAAACGGGCTTTTTGAGGAACTTCTCTCCTTTTGCACTCAACTTCAGTACGCCATATTCTTCAATATCCTTTTCTAATAAGCCTTCCAGCAGCATTTGCCGCATCAGTGAATTCCAGTAATGAACAGGCTGGTCGTTTCCTGAAGCAAATTCGCTGATGGCTCCGTGCCGGTACATATTGATCTGCGGCGTAAGCCTTCCGATAAGGATATTCACCACATAATCGGTAGCAAAGCGCTCATCTAATTTTTTAACTACTTTCATTACCTTCACCGCATCCTCTTTGGCTTCCACTCTTTCTTTCGGATGCAGGCAGTTATCGCAGCTTCCGCAGTTTTTATCGCCGTAATCTTCCCCAAAATAGCTCATCAGCACTTTGCGGCGGCAAACCCCCGTTTCGGCAAATGCCACCGTTTCATTGATCAACTGTGCGCCTACCTCTCTTTCGCTTAAAGGCTTGTCGCGCATGAGGTGCTCTAATTTGGCCACATCCTTATGCGAATAGTATAATATGCATTTCCCTTCTAACCCGTCGCGGCCGGCACGCCCGGTTTCCTGGTAATAATTTTCAATAGACTTGGGAATATTATAATGAATTACAAAGCGGATGTCGGGCTTATCAATACCCATACCAAAGGCAATGGTGGCCACTATTACCTGCACATCTTCATTCATAAAAAGATCCTGCCTTCCCGCCCGCAGCTTGCTGTCGAAGCCCGCGTGGTAGGCTACAGCCTTAATGCCGTTGGCTACCAGTATACCGGCAAGCTCTTCCGTTGTTTTACGGTTAAGTGTGTAAATAATGCCGCTTTTGCCTTTCATATTTACAATGAACCGCACAATATTCTTAATGGTTTGATCCTTGCTGATCTTGGGTTGTATTTCGTAGTACAGGTTCGACCTGTTAAAGGAAGAAATAAATATTTTAGGATCCTTAAGGTGGAGGTTCTTAACAATATCGCTCTGTACCTTGGGCGTTGCCGTTGCCGTAAGGGCAATAACGGGTATATTGGGGTTGATCTCCGTCATCATATCGCGCAGCCTCCGGTATTCCGGCCTGAAATCGTGCCCCCATTCGGAAATACAATGGGCTTCATCCACCGCAAAAAAGGATACTTTCAGGTCGCGGAAAAAATCAAGATTTTCCTGCTTGGTAAGCGTTTCCGGCGCCACGTATAATAATTTGGTATGACCGTTCAACAGGTCGTCCTGCACTTCCTTTATTTCCCTTTTGTTTAATGTGGAATTTAAAAAATGCGCCACATTATCTTTACTGCTGTAGCCCCGCACAAGATCAACCTGGTTCTTCATTAATGCAATAAGCGGTGAAACAATAATGGCGCAGCCCGGGCTAATGATGGCAGGAAGCTGGTAGCACAGGCTTTTTCCGCCACCGGTTGGTTTTATCACAAAAGTATCTTTGCCCGCAAGCAGGCTTTCAATGATAGCCTCCTGGTTGCCTTTAAACGCGTTAAAACCAAAATATTCCTGGAGACTGGCTTTAAGGTCTATACTTTTACTTTTTGTTGCTGCTTTGGATTTACTGTTTCCTTTGTTATTCCGGGATGGAGATGCTGCTTTTGAAGCTGGTTTTTTTGTTGCTGTTGGCATGTCTGTCTGTTTTCCTTCTCACCTTACATGATACTTTCTCATGTGTTTTAAAAAAGTGCCCGAAGTTACTATATTAACCGCTATCACGAAAGTTAATATACACTTATGTGAAGGTTTAAAAATGTATTTAATTAATATTTCATAAGTTATGAAATATACGGCATATAAAAAAATACAGGAGGCGCTTTTGCCAAAAAGTACCATTGAAATGCCTTGTTTTGTTAACCAGTATTTTTAAATTAGGTTTGCGGAAACTATAAATGAGATCAACTGATATTCAGGCAATTGCCAGACAAACAATTTTACTGGAATCGGAAGCCGTAAAACAATTGGCAGGGTTTATTGATGCGCGGTTTGAGGAAATCGTAAAAACAATAGCCGGCTGTACAGGCAAGGTAGTGATCAGCGGCATTGGTAAAAGTGCGCTTATAGCTCAAAAAATAGTAGCTACCTTCAATTCTACAGGAACCCTGTCCTCTTTTTTGCATGCGGCAGACGCTATCCATGGCGACCTGGGCATGGTGCAGCACAACGATATAGTATTAATTATAAGTAAAAGCGGCGAAAGTCCCGAGATCAAATTGCTGCTGCCCCTGATAAAAAATTTTGGTAACACTGTTATTGCCATAACGGGAAACCTTGACTCTTCTTTATGTGCAAGCGCCGATTATATTTTAAATACCACGGTTGAACAGGAAGCCTGCCCGAATAACCTGGCGCCTACCACCAGCACAATGGCCCAGTTGGCAATGGGCGACGCGCTGGCTGTTTGTTTAATGGAATACAAGGGCTTTAGCAGCGATGATTTTGCTAAATTTCATCCCGGCGGTATGCTGGGTAAACGCCTGTATTTAAAAGTAGGCGATCTGTTTATGAAAGATACGCGGCCGCAGGTTGAAAAGCACAGCAGTTTAAAGGAGGTAATTGTGGCGATCACTCAAAACCGGATGGGCGCTACGGCGGTAATAAAAGACAGCAGTATTGCGGGGATCATTACGGATGGAGATCTGCGGCGCATGCTTCAGAAAGAAGAAAATTTATCGCGCATTACCGCGGAAGATATCATGAGTAAAAACCCTAAGTGCATTGAAGAAGAAGCGCTGGCGGTTTCGGCTTTGGATATGATGCGGAAAAACAATGTGAGCCAGTTGCTGGTAACCCGCAACGGACTTTATGCAGGAGTGCTACATTTGCATGACCTGGTTCGCGAAGGGATCATTTAAAGGTTCCGGAGTAAAGGATTTTTTACGATTTTAATATTGCAGGATTAAGCATGAATAAGAATCATTACGTTGCTATTATGGCCGGCGGAATCGGAAGCCGTTTTTGGCCGATGAGCAGAACGGCGTTCCCCAAACAGTTCCTTGATATTCTGAATACCGGTAAAACGCTGATCCAGGAAACCTTTGACCGCTTTTCAGATTTTATTCCCAAAGAAAACATATTCATTATCACTTCCGAAGAGTATATACCTATTGTAAAAGCACAGCTGCCCGGCGTACTACATGAAAATATACTGGGAGAGCCGTCCCGCAAAAATACGGCTCCCTGCATTGCCTATATTGCCTATAAGCTGAAAAGCATTAATCCCAACGGTTGTTTGATCTGTGCACCGTCGGATCATTTGGTAATGGAACATATCGCGTTTAAAAAAGTATGTTACGAGGCGTTGAATTTCGTAAGGCAAAATAATGCCCTCCTCACGCTGGGCATTAAGCCTACCCATCCCAACACCGGGTATGGCTATATACAATTTGAGCAGTACGAGGTAAGTGATAATGTATATAAAGTAAAAACCTTTACGGAAAAGCCCAGCCTCGAAATAGCAAAAACATTTTTGGCCAGCGGGGAGTTTTTATGGAACGCGGGGATATTTGTGTGGAAGATAAAGAATATTGTACAGGCATTTGAAAAGTACCTTCCCGAAATTCATGAGCTGTTTACCGGGGAGGAAGCCGTACTGAATACTGCTTCGGAAAAAGACGCGATAGCGCGGATCTACCCGCAGTGCACCAATATTTCTATTGACTACGGCATCATGGAGAAAGCGGATAACGTGTACCTGATACCTTCCAGCTTTGGCTGGAGCGACCTGGGAACCTGGAATTCTGCATACGAAAACATGAAAAGGGACGAAAATGCCAATGCGGTTTCGGCATCCAATGTTATGCTGTTTGACGCATCAAAAAACATAGTGAATGTAAAAAATGAAAAGCTGGTGGTAATGCAGGGACTGGAAAATTATATAGTAATTGATACCGGCGACGTGCTCCTGATCTGTGAACGCAGTAAAGAGCAGGAAATAAAAGAATTTGTTTCACAGATCAAAATCGCCAGGGGCGACAAATATCTTTAGAAAAAAGTTGCCGCAGATCCGCCAGATGAAAATCTGCAGATCTACGGCAAAATGAAGCGATGTTTCTCTGCGTTATGAAAGTACGGTGATCAGCCCTTTGATGACGGCTCCTGCTTTTACGGCTTCGTAAACCTTTGCTTCGCTGCTGCCATGCTGCAAAACGGATTGCTCATGCGAAGATACACACATCTCGCAACCATTAATGGCAGAAATAACAAGACTTACCAGCTCAAAAAATTCCTTTCCCAGCACAGGGTTCATCATTACGCTCATTTTTATTCCGGCAGGCTGGTTGTTATAAAAATCTTTCTGCATAAAATGCCGGAACCGGTAAAACACATTATTGGTATTCATCAGCGAAGTAACAGCGGTTATTTCCGCCAGTTCCGCTTCCGTTGCTCCTTCCTCTTTTGCCTGTGTGGTAAAACTTTCTTTAAGTGGAGTATATTTTTCATTGATCGCAACGGCCAGCGCCAGCAATAATGCTTCTTTTTTGTTCAGATACTGCGTGTTGTTCAGCGCATTGCTTACGTTGATCTTCAGGTCTTTGATATAACGCGATGCGGCATTGTCGAGCAATTCAAGACCGGCCGATGGCTCATAGTCCGGGATCTGCAGGTCATGCAGCAGGTTATTCAATGTTTCATTTTGCAGGGTTACTATTTCAGACATAATATTTTTTTTATTAGCAGATAAATACAGCAGGCAAATTGCCCGGTCACTCACCATTCACTCTTCACCACTCACCATCCTAATTCAAATGCAATTGCGTGGTTAACGTCTCTTCTCCTTTCTTCCAGTTGCAGGGACACAGCTCGTCTGTTTGCAGGGCATCCAGCACGCGGATCACTTCCTGCACATTACGACCAACGTTCAGGTCATTTACGTTCACCCACCGGATAATACCCTGTGGGTCTATAATGAAAGTGGCACGGTAAGCTACTTTTTCATCGCCGGTTAAAATGCCCAGTGCTTCAGCAAGCGATTTGGAGGTATCGGCCAACATCGGGAACTTCAGCTCACGCAGGTCTGCGTGATCCTTTCTCCAGGCCAAATGCACAAATTCAGAATCTGTGGAGGCGCCGATCAAAACGGCATCCCTGTCGGTAAATTCACTATGTTTTTTATTGAATTCAGCTATTTCGGTAGGACATACAAAGGTAAAATCTTTCGGCCACCAGAATAACACGGTCCATTGATCTTTGGCTGACGCGTAGTCATGGGTAATGTCAATAAATTCCTTTCCTTTTTCTGTTGATACTACGGCTTGTTTCTTAAATTCAGGAAGCGTGCTTCCAATAGATAATACATGGCTGCTCATATTGAAATTTTGTTTTTGCAATACAATAAATAATGGAGTTGAACTTTTCTATGGCAGGAAAACTAACCGCAGCGGCTTATCGTTAGTGATGCAAATGTACAGCTATTAATAATAGAGGCTAATAATGATTATCTATGATCTTATAGGCCTGATCTATACATATCTGAAATAATCTGCAAGTTGAATCCGGTAATATTGCGTTATAAGTTGATGTAGCACTGTTAATTTAGGTAGCGTCGAAATGGCATATCCGTTAGTGCAGCCTATTGCTCCGGATCAGCAAGCTGCTTGCATAATGCCTGGGCTAATGCGGGTCCGCAGGAAAATCCTTTTGTACCCAGCCCGTTGAAAATGGCTACGGATGGCATGGCGGGATGTGTGCCTGTTAGAAATTGCTGCCCTGCAGTGGTAGGGCGTTCCGCCACCACGTGATCCACTACTTCAAAAGGAAGGCTAAGCCATTGCCGGAGCGTAGCTTCCGTTTGTATACGCCAGTTTTTATCGGGCAGCAGGTTATTGAACTGCCACCGGTAATTGCTGCCGCACCAGAATAAGCCTTCTGCAGCGGGAACCAAACGAATACCATAATGATAAATGTACCCTGCAGGCAAACCCGGAGCAGACAGCAGCAAGGCTTCTCCGCGGTTTTTGGTAAAAGGCAGGGTAGCAAAAAAAGGGTTGTTTATAGCTGCCGCTCCTTCACAAAAAATTATTTTTTCGGCGCTGATCGCTTTATAGTGTATGCCCTGCTCATTTATCCGGCATTCCGCTATATTAAAATGCTCCTGTATGAGCAGCCCTTTGCTGTTTAGAAAATGCGACCATGCGGATAATAATTGCGGAGCATGTATTTTCCACACAGGGTTCACTTTTCCCATGCCGTATTTGTTACTGAAGAACTGTTGGGTTAATGTAATGTCTGCACCGGCGGGCTGCTGTATATACGCAGGCAGCAGCAATTGCTTCTTACTATATAGCCGCCCCTTTGCTTCATCTTTATGAAAAACCAGCATGGGCATGGTTTCCATCAAAGCCATACCGAGTGTTTCTTCCATGCTGCTGTAGGTTTTCAATGCAGTGGAAATATAATGCTGATGATCTGCCACCATTGTCCACCTGTTTACATTTACAGGGTTAATAACGGCCCCGGCCACTAAACTTGCTTTGGGCAGACCATGCGGCTCATCTATTACAATGAAAGATCTGCCCTGCTTCCATAATGCATAACCAAGTAATGTACCTGCTATACCCTGGCCTATGATGAGGTACTGGGGGTGCATATTAAATGATCAACTGATGATGCGAAGCTTTGCATAATTCAACATTATTTTTTTCTCGCCATTATGCTCAAACTTTACCAGGGCAACAGGGTTTTGAACGCTGCCTTCCACTTTAATTACTTCTCCAAAGCCAAATTTCTGATGTTCTATTCTTTGCCCTGCCTGCAGGTCTGACGTATCGCTTGCCGTAAAATCGGGTGAAGGCTCGTGCACTTTTACTTTGTTTTGAGGTATAGGGCCCATATAAGCGGGGGTAGCTTCCTTTTTTTTACCGGGAGGCGCACCATATTGCTTTTCGGCCTGCCATGCGGTTGACCGCGCTGCTGTGCCAAAAGCGCTGCCCCGCATCCGTTCAAAAGCTGATCCGCCTAATCCGCTCCGGGCGCTGCTGCCGGCATAGCTCCTGTCTAAGAACTCCTCGGGTATTTCACTGATAAAACGGCTGGGCTCATTTTGTATAAGGCTCCCGAACCGGTAACGCGAGTTGGCATGGGTGATCCATAGGTTTTGTTTGGCCCTGGTAACCACCACGTAAAACAAGCGTCTTTCTTCCTCCAGCTCTTCACGGGTATTAATGCTCATGGCATTGGGGAATAAGGTTTCTTCCAGTCCTGCCGCAAACACACAGCCAAATTCTAACCCTTTTGCCGCGTGTATGGTCATGAGCTTTACCGTATCGGCATCGGCATTTTTATTATCGGCATCGGTTAGCAGGGTAATTTGCTGCAGGTAAGTGCCGAGGGTTTTGTCTTCTGCCTCCGGCGCTTCGCTGGCAGCATCGGTTGTTACTACGGTTGGGTCTACTCCGCTATCCGTAGCGAACAACCCATCAGCTATTTCCTCCGCTGCCGGTTCTTCTCCGGTTTCCGTAATGCTTTCGGCTGCGGTTTCTAAGGGGCTTTCCACCCACTCTTTAATAGAGTTCAGCAATTCCTGTATGTTCTCGTACCGGGCCACGCCTTCGGTACTCTTATCATTAAACAGTTCCTTTACAAAATTGGTTTGCTTTCCCACGTGCACCGCCACATCGTATGCATTTTTATGCTGCAGCATGCTGGAAAAGCTTTTTATCATGAGCACAAACTGCTCAATAGATTCCAGCGTTGCACCTTTATAGCCAAATTCACGGGCACGTTCCAGTACCTGCCAGAAAGAAATATTATTTTCATTGGCCGCCAGTATGGCCCTGTCTACCGAAGTTTTACCAATTCCTCTTGCGGGATAATTGATGATGCGCTTTAAGGCCTCTTCATCGGTGGGGTTTACCAGCACACGTAAATAAGACACATAATCCTTGATCTCTTTTCGCTGGTAAAAGCTTATGCCTCCGTAAATAGTATAGGCAATGCCCATGCGCCGCAGGGCTTCTTCAAAAGCACGGCTTTGTGCATTGGTACGGTACAGGATAGCAAAATCCTTATTCTGAAAATGGTTACGCAGTTTCTGTTCCTGTATGGTATCTGCAACAAACTTTCCTTCATCGTTATCCGACATGGTGCGCACCAGCCTTATCTTTTCACCGGTTACATTTTCGGTAAACAGTGTTTTTTCGATCTGTCCTTTATTATTGCTTATAATTTCGTTGGCTACATTTAAAATATTTTGTGTGCTGCGGTAATTCTGTTCCAGCTTTACCACTTTCACATCATCATAATCTTTCTGGAATTGCAGTATATTTTCTATGGTAGCGCCGCGAAAGCTGTAAATGCTCTGGGCGTCGTCGCCCACCACGCAAACATTTTCATGCATGGCGCCCAGCAATTTTATGATCTCATATTGCGCGGGATTGGTATCCTGGTACTCATCAATTAAAATGTATCTGAATTTACGCTGGTACTTGCTTAATGCTTCCGGAAAGTGCTTAAGCAACTCATACATCTTTATCAGCAGATCGTCAAAATCCATAGCACCGTTCCTGAAACAGCGTTTGGTGTAAGCATCAAAAATTTTTGCGATGGCCGGACGGTTACTACGCATATCTTCCTGCTGAATACCATAATCATTGGCATATTCTTCAGCATTTACCAGTGCATTTTTTGCGCTGGAAATGCGGTTATACACCGTAGCAGGCTTATAATGCTTATCGTCTAAATTCATTTCATTTACAACAGCCTTTATTACGCTTTTGGCATCATCCGTATCGTAAATGGTAAAATGGTTGGGATAACCCAGGCGGTGCGCTTCACCGCGAAGGATACGGGCAAACACACTGTGAAAAGTTCCGATATATAAATTACGGGCTTCATTGTTGCCCAGAATATGCTCTATTCTTTCCTTCATTTCTTTGGCCGCCTTATTGGTAAAGGTGAGCGCCAGTATATTAAAAGCATCCACGCCATTGGCCATAAGGTGAGCAATGCGCGTGGTAAGCACTTTGGTTTTGCCGCTGCCGGCCCCGGCGATGATCATTAACGGACCGTTGATATGTAATACGGCTTCTTTCTGCCGCTCATTCAAACCCTTTAAATAATCCTGCATGGGTGCAAGTTAAGAAAAGGATGAAAGCCGGAAAACTTTGTATATAAATAGCATTAAAAAAATGCACGCAGCAAAAGCCACGCACATTTCGAGTGCGCTTCACAGGCATACTTAATTATAAAAATTCAAAAATTTATGCCGCCTGTTTCCTGGCAGATAAGTTTTCCAGATTCCTGGCAATAATCATTTCCGCTGCCGGGTGAACTGCCGGATCACGCTCATCTTTCATGATTGCAAAACGATCCAGGGATTCATCCCATCCAAAAATACAGATAGCACTATCATTCATGCTCACGCGAAAACGTAATTTTTCCCTGCCATTGAGGTAGGGTGTTGCTTTTACGATATAAGGTTTGCCCTCTGCCATAATTTCAAATATTGCTGTTGTTGGTTTCATATCCATATTTTTTGATGATTTAATATCTACTGTTTTGCAAGAAACAGGCCATTTATAGGTTAATAGCCCGGCGTATATATATAGCATACTGTTTGCTAATGATTTATGGGAGATTTAATAATGCTGCAAAAGAAAAGGCACAGATCATTTTCCTGCCTGAAAATTGGTGGGGAATTGTAGAATAAAAAGGACGCCTAAGTGCGTTAACAAAATTTTACAAAATGCCGGTTAAGAAAAAAACTTAGCCTTTCTGTTGTAAATTTGCATTTCCTTCAGGCGCCGCGAAAGGTAATTTCATCATCAGGCGGTAAGGCCAACAATTGCTTCGTCTGTTATTTTAAACAGTAGTATATATGCGTAAATCACATGCAGGCGGTAACCCCGATGTAGTTTTGGTAGGAGCGGGTATAATGAGCGCTACATTGGGTGTAATGTTAAAAGAATTGCAACCTGACCTGGTTATCCACGTAATAGAGCGGTTAGATACAGTAGCTGCTGAAAGCTCTGACGCATGGAATAATGCAGGCACCGGGCATTCGGCGTTTTGTGAATTGAACTATACGCCGCAAAAGGAAGATGGCAGTATTGACTGCAGCAAAGCCATCAACATTGCCGGGCAGTTTGTGCAAAGCCGCGAGTTCTGGGCCTATTTGATTGAACAGGGGTACATCCGCAATCCGGAAGACTTTATCCGTTCCGTACCTCATGTTAGTTTTGTGCAGGGCGAAGAAAATGTTGCCTATCTCAAAAAGCGTTTTGAGGCGCTTACCCGATATGACCTGTTTAAAGGCATGCTCTATTCGGAAGATCATGCACGGTTAACAAAGCTGATGCCGCTGGTAATGGAAGGACGCGACCCTTCGGCAAAAGTGGCGGCTACCCGGATGAATGCCGGTACCGACGTTAATTTTGGCGCCCTTACCCGCAAGCTCTTCCGGTATTTATTTGACTTCCCAAGCGTAAAACTGCACCTGGCCCATGAAGTAAACGACCTGAGCCAGGATGCCTCCGGGTTGTGGCACATTAAAATCAAAAATCTTACTACAGATAAAAAAAGAACGATCATCACACCTTTTGTTTTCATAGGCGCAGGTGGCGGTTCTTTACCCCTGCTCGAAAAATCAGGCATTCCTGAAAGCAGGGGCTATGGCGGGTTCCCGGTAAGCGGACAATGGCTCATTTGTAATAATCCTGCTGTTATTGAACGGCATAATGCCAAAGTATACGGCAAAGCCGCAGTAGGCTCGCCACCTATGAGCGTACCTCATTTAGACACAAGGGTGATTGACGGAAAGAGGTCATTGCTTTTTGGACCGTATGCCGGCTTTTCTACCAAGTTTCTCAAAAACGGGTCCTTATGGGATCTTCCCGCTTCCATTAAGCTAAGTAATATTAAGCCCATGGTAATGGCGGGTATCCATAACCTGCCGCTAACCAAATATCTTATTGACCAGGTAAGCCAATCGGGCGAAGACAGGATAGAAGCCCTGCGGGAATATTTTCCCAATGCTGTAGCCAAAGACTGGGATTTGGAGGTTGCGGGACAAAGAGTGCAGGTAATTAAAAAAGATGAAGAAGAAGGCGGTGTGCTGGAGTTTGGAACGGAAGTGGTGAATGCGGCAGATGGCAGTATAGCCGCATTATTAGGCGCATCACCCGGCGCTTCCACGGCGGTAGCTATTATGATTGATCTTTTACACCGTTGTTTTGCCGATAAAATGAAAACAGCGGAGTGGCAAAGCAAAATACAAAAGATGATCCCTTCATACGGGCAATCGCTAAGGGATAATGCAATGCTGATCCGGCAGTCAGGGAAAAGAACCGCGACAGCACTGAACCTGGCAGATGTAAGCATTGCGGAATCAGCAAGCCCGGTAGGCAAATAAGGGCATAAGATATACAGACAATAATTCGCAATTCGAGAATCGCGAATTGAATTCACAGTCAGGTAGCTTAAATTCTCTCAACGGAAATCTTAATAATATAATGTGAATTTTGGATGTCCGGGAATCAAAACCGGTTTGTTATTGGTTCTGCTTCTGAATATTTATCATAGGAGAAGCATAGAAACATAGGTACACATCGTTTTTAATATAGCCCTATGTTTTCCCATGACCCTATTGTGCCTATGTGTTGATCTATAACAAACACAGGAAACTCATGGTACACAAAAAAATCCATATCGTGTTTTCCAATGCCTGTGAAATCAATATTCCTGTACAATAACATCCAAAACTCAGGTTAGAATAATGCTTTCTATATTTTAATCCTTAACCCCCCGGTTATGTTGAACCCCTGGGTGCTGTAGCCATACACTTCGGTGTATTTTGCATTGGTAATATTCTTTACATCAATAAAAAACCTTATTCGGTCCTGAACCAACTGGTAAGAAGCATACGCGTTCCACAGGGTATATGCTTTCAGCAGGGCGGGCTGCTGGGAAAAAGTAGCCGCATCATAATACAGGTCGTCTCTCTTACCGTAGCTGTTGACCTGGGTGCTCACGAAAAAATGGGGCGTAACCTGCCAGCCCGCATTCATACCAAAGCTGTGCTTGGGTCTGCGGATCAGGTTAGCATAGGTGCTGTCTTTATCATTTTGCTTTGTCGTTACTTCCCCGTCTACGTACGCATAAAAAAGTTTCAGCGTCAACTGCTTATTGATATAAACAGTGGGTTCAAATTCAAAGCCATGATCTTTTTGCTTATTGAGGTTGATGAGCTGGAAAGAGGGTCCATATACGATTACATTTTCAATGGTACGTCTGAAGTATACCGCTCTGGCATCTATTATGCCCGACAACAAAGTGGTTTGTATGCCCGCTTCCGCTGTAGCCGAGGTTTCAGGCTCAAGATCAGCATTGGCGCCGAATGGTCCGTATAGCGATTGCAGCGAAGGCGTTTTAAATGCGGTAGCATAATTGGCGAAAATTTTCACCGCGTTACTGAAAGTATAGGAAGGATTAATGCTATAGGTGAAATTATCGCCATATGCGGAATGCTTATTATATCGCCCGCCCAGCTCAAGGTTAAAACCACCCAGGTCGCGCACAAAAAAAGACAGGTAAGGACTTGTTAGCTCCGCCGTTGGATTTTTTGGGGTAGCGGTTTCATCATTCATTTTTTGTTTGTTGTAATGAATGCCTCCTAATAATTGTATATGCGGGCTAAAAGAATAATGGGCATACAGTTCCGCGCTGTTTTTATTTCCCTTATAAGGATACATCCCATATGTTTCCGTAAAGCTGCGGTTCACTTCATCGTAATTATAAAAAGTGGTTAAACCACCATTGGTAAAGTTGTATTGTGCCTGGGCGCCGGTAGTAAGCAACTGCGCCTCGTATTTGCTGTCGGCATCTGTGTAAGCGCCGCCATCGTATCCTCCTTTAAAATGGGTATACCTGAAGTAGGGTTTAACGTGCAGGCCTTTTGCCACACGGGCATCAAAATTAGCGTGGAAAGCATTTTGCGTAAATCCGTCTTTATCAAATAGTTTACCGGCAGTAGTGTCGGCCGCTTCAGAAATACCTCCCGTTTTATAATGGGTAAAGCCAATGTTATAAGACGATCCTTCGGCGGTTCCGTTTAACCCGGCATCGGCTTTAAATGTTTTGTAAGAGCCTGCTGCTATGCCTCCGTAGGCTTCCACCGGTTTGTTGATCGCCTTTTTTGTAATGATATTAATAACGCCGGCAATAGCGTCTGAACCATATAAAGTAGATTGCGCCCCTTTGAGGACCTCAATGCGCTCCACCTGCTCCAAAGGAAACATCCTGATATCAAATGCCCCGCCGGTACCGGAAGGATCGCTTATAGGGATACCATTTACAAGAATAACGGTATAGTCTGTTCCTGCGCCCCGCAGGTAAATGCTCTTATCTTTTCCCGGGTTGCTGTAGGCGCCATTAACCAATATACCTGCCTGTTCGCTAAGCAACTGCGCCATGTCTTTTCCGTTACTTCTTTCTATATCCTGCTTACTGATTACCGTTACTACTTTGCCCGTTTCGCTTACTTTTTTAGGAAACCGGGTAGCGGTGATCACTATTTCGTTTAATGATGTGGCGTGAGTGCTGTCTTCCTGTGCCCATACGGCATAACTGCTCATTACAAGCATTGCCATAAAACCAAATTGCGTTTTCTTCATTTGTTGTTCCCTGCGGGAGTTTAATTAATTGAGCAAACGGGCTATGGTGAAAGGAAAAGAAACGGCTTAATGCATTAAGTCATTTTCATCTCCGGCTTTTCACCCGAAAGCCCTTTGATTAAGAAATGGATCTGGCAGGTCTTCTGGCTTGGTTTACTGCTGAACACCTTCCCGTGGCGACTGGGGCGCCACAGTGGTATGAAGATTCAACAGGTGAGTGCCCGACCGGCTGAAAACCATTCGGACGGGGTGAATAGTGCGTGAGAAATACACACCGACTATTGCTAACTCACTAAACCTTACAGCTACGGGGATAGCGCCGGATTTACACCGGACTTCCCTTTTAATGGCGCCGCGGCGCCAACCAAATACGGCGCAAAGATGATTACGGAAAATGGAAATACCAAAAAGAAAATCCGGAAAGAATAGGGTAGGCAGGTACTCGGTGAAAGGAGGGGCAGACGGCTCCCCCTTAAAATATTACGTATTATTCAGATCCCTTTAGGGTATCGTAATAATGTTCAGGGTCATTACCTTACGATCTTCCGCACATAGTTATTGCCGGGTGTTCGGGCGGTTAAAAAATAAACGCCGCTGCTTAAGCCCTGCAACCCATCCATCATATAGCTGTACCTGCCGGGGGTACACTGCAACTGCTTCAGCATTATTGTTCTGCCATGCATATCCATGATGCTGAACTGAACGGTTTGCCGCTTATCGCTGTAAAAGCTGATATCTACTTTATCGCTGAAGGGGTTCGGCGCCACGGTAAGGTTGAACTGCGTGTTGCTGCTGTCACTAACGGTTAGCGTTTTACTGTAAGTGTGTTTGCCATCGGAAGAAACGATCCTGATCCTGTAAAACCGTTGGGCAGATACCAGCGGTTCCTTATCCGTAAAGCTGAATAAAGATGATGTGTTACCCGCATCGTATACTTTACCTATGGAGCGGTAGGTTCCGTTAGCCTGGCCGGCAGCTTCCACTTCAAAATAAGCAACGCCCTGCTCGCTGTATTCCCATGTAAGCACCACCTGGTTATTGTTCAGGCGCGATGTAAAGTTGGTAATGCCGAAGGGCAGGATATACAGGGGCATCCATTGGGAAATATCCAGGTCATATAAACTTTGTTGAACCGTATAAGTATTAAAAATCGGAAATGTTCTGGTGAAATATTCATTGCTTATTAACATCTTAGTTTGGTTCATCGCTACTATGCCTTCAACCTGGCCTACCCCGTCTCTTGTACCAAAAACGTCTACAATAAGCCCTAAATCAACCTTTCTTTTATTACCGGTTTCAATGATTGTATTATAGTTGTTAAAGCCGCTTATAATCCATATTGCCGCTCTGGGCAAAACAATAGGAGAAATTGAGAATTCAGTTTCATAACCCAACAATATAACAGCATTGTCATTAGCCTTGGTAGCAGCAGTAATCCGTAAAGCCCCTGTATTAAAAGTTTCAAGGTGTGTTGCTTCCTGGGTTCCGGGCGTAGCAGGTAATACATAATGCCTGGTGCCGTTTCCATCCCAACCCTTGGTAAATAAATGCAGATTGCCGTCATGGTAAATCATCGCCTCACAATCAAAAGGAGTAGTGTTAGTGTGAGGTGTAAAATCAGTTTGATTACTGTATGTAAAATTAATCGTGGCAATATCCGCTGCTGCAATAGTGCCTGACTCTCCGGTAATAGCGGTTATAAGGCTTTTGGCAACTCTAAAAATTCTCAGGTCTTGCCTGGTCCCCGAATTGTTCCCAAAATCGCCTACATAAATATAATTGTCATCCTGTGTGATGTCTTCCCAGTCCATATTCACAATAGAAACCTCCAGGGTAATTCTTTTAGATATTACACCCGTTGCAGCGTCCATTTCATAAATGATGGGCTCGTTGCCGCTGTCTTCATGTCCGTACAATTTTCCATTCCAGTAGATCATCCCGCTTATTTCCTGCAGGTCATCAGGAAGTGTAACAATTCTTGAATTTAATAGTGCGGCAGAGCCATCAGGATATCCGCATGATCCGTCGCTAATAGTAGCATTTTCAACATAATCAGGAGATGCAGGATCCATACAACCCGGCACATCCTGTGCCCGGAGCGAATGACTTGCTGTTATGCACAGCAGAAGCACAATAAAAATGATACGCATTTTATAGTATTACT
>CAYVEI010000074.1:0-21170 GCA_964450515.1 uncultured Terrimonas sp.
ATGAGCTGAGCGAGGAAGATAAAATGACAGTATTCCGTGCACGTAAAGTACAGCGTTTCCTGTCGCAGCCATTCCATGTGGCTGAGCAGTTTACCGGCTTAAAGGGTGTATTTGTGAGCATCGAAGATACCATCCGGGGTTTTAACATGATCATGGATGGCGAAGTGGATGAATATCCTGAAGCGGCCTTTAACCTGGTAGGTACGATAGAAGACGCGATAGAAAAAGGTAAGAAATTAATAGCCGCCGCTAAAGGATAATATTAAAATACGATTCAATGGAATTAGAAATATTAACCCCCGAGCGCAGATTGTTCAGCGGAGAAGTGTACGGGGTGCAACTGCCCGGCATTACCGGGTCGTTTGAAATTTTAGATAAACATGCTCCGTTGGTAAGCGCTTTGGGAAACGGTAAAATAAAAGTGCTTAAAGATAAAGCGGGTACAACCATCTTATATAATATCAATGGCGGGTTTGCCGAAGTGCTGAACAATAAAGTAGCTGTGCTGGTAGAAGGCGCTGTTGAAATTTGATTTGGATATTCCATCATAATTTAGCCCGGTAAACGCATTCGTTTACCGGGTTTTTAATTTTGGAAGGTATAGGGGCATTATATTTAGGACTTGCCCAATAACTGCCATATCAATTCTTTTATGCCACGAATACACGAATGGACAACGAAATATTTATTTGTGTATTCGTGGTGTGCTTTGCCCTGTACAACAAGCTGCTGTATAAAAAAACCACCCTGCCGCGCAGGACGATGGAATTGGTGACAATTAATGCTATTTTTACTACAAATTCACAGCGCTTTCTATAGTTGTTAAGCAAGCACTATTTATAGAAAAAAACACAATGTCAAAATCCCTTCTGTATCATACCCAACTGGTCTGGACGGGCAATACGGGCGAAGGAACCCGTGCATACAGTTCCTATGAACGCAGCCATATCATTTCCGTACAGAACAAACCCGTTATCCCCGGCTCATCTGATCCTCATTTCCGGGGCGACAGCTCAAGATATAACCCCGAAGAATTATTGGTGGCTTCCCTGTCTTCCTGCCATATGCTTTGGTTTTTACATATTTGTTCTGCACAGGGCATTGTGGTAACAGCTTATGAAGACGATGCGACCGGTTTTATGCAGGAAGACGCGGATGGTGGTGGCCGGTTTACAGAGGTAATGCTGCACCCAAAGGTGTGGGTAAAAAATTATGATGGTAATGCCGCAAGCATAAATGCATTGCATACGGCAGCGCATAAAAAATGTTTTATTGCTAACTCCTGCAACTTCCCGGTAAAACATGAGCCGGTTTGTTATGTTGCGGCATGAGGCATCAGGAACCAAATGACAAGAACCAAACCCGTGCGCCGTGGCAGATCACAAAAGACAATAAAACCTGTGGTCCGGCAGATTTAAATATTAAATTCGAAGGAAGAAGCTTGAGGTCCGAAAGAAGACCATACCATATTTAACCGCGATGCTCAATTGCAAACTATACTATGCTGTTGCCTATGCCTTCTTACTTATCCAACTGCAGGCTTGTAAAAAGAACGATGATCTGATGCAAAAATCGTGTCACGGGCAATAAAGCCGCAAGACACTTATATCTATCCCATCAAACCGGGAACTGCGCAATGGAACCATTTGACTTCCGGCGATGAAAAGCTCGAAGCCTGTCAAATTCCGGACAGTATTTTAAGCAATATTTCTACTGAAGGGTTAATTCAAAGCTGGCTTGACTTTCCATTAAATAATGAAATTTTGATGACAAATTCAATACAACGGGGAGTTGAATTTTTTATAACGAATTTTTCGGGTTTGAAAGAATTGTGTAATCGAAAGAACGCCGGAGAGAAATTATATGAACGTTACGAAAGTATGAAACCCGCATGTATAACCGGATTAACAAATGACAATGATAAGGGGGCTTATACTTTTACTTATATTGAAATGATTCTTGGTCAGGATACCATACTCAATAAGATGACCACTCTTCAAAAAAAAAATATTGGTTTCTGAGGCAGTAAATAAATACAATAACAAAAATAACTATGATGCTGATTTTGGCATTTTTGGAGCAGCAACCTGTATGTTTATCTGTGGCAGAGTTATGCAGAATGCTCATTACCAGCCATTTTTAGCAGAAGTTCAGCACTCGCCGGTTCTTGAAAATTTTCTGAATACTTGTCTGCTTCCTCCAGACAAAGTACAAGCTTCTCAGGCAATGAAAAGCATTTTAGATAATTCATGAATCTTTATTAAATAACTCAATATGAAAACTTTTATTCATACCTGCCTGCCGTCAGCCCGGATGATCCCTTCGGACGATGTCGCAATTTTCAAATTTACACACTTTCAAAATTCCCACCCGCCTAGTCAGCCGGGCAGGCATTTCCCTATTTCCCCCATTTCCCTTATCTTGCAAACTTAATTCTGGTATATGTCTGATAAAAAAACAGGTGGCTTAATATTTAATAAGCAAAACTATATGTGGATGGCCATTGGCGCTGTGGTAATAATAATAGCTTTACTGCTGATGGCAGGCGGAAAAAGTGCCGACTCAACGGTATTTAACTATAAAGAAGTTTACAGTACGCGCAGGATCACCGTAGCTCCCATATTACTGGTGCTTGGATTAGTTATTGAGATGTACGCTATTATGCGCAAGCCCCAAACCACGAACAAATAACTGCCTGCTACTGGCTCTTATGATATAATGCGATGGACGAACCATCGCTTTTTTTAAAGAATACCGGGGAGTATACACTTATTTTAAAAATCAATTCGTTAATACTGCCATCACTGTTCAAATTATTCTATCCGCATGAGCATTTTACAAGCTGTTATTATTGCAATTATTGAAGGTATTACGGAATTTCTCCCTGTTTCTTCCACCGGACACATGATCATTGCCAGCTCGCTGATGGGGATTTCGGGTAATGACTTTACGAAAATATTTGAAATTGCCATCCAGTTGGGTGCTATCCTTTCCGTAGTGGTGCTGTACTGGAAAAAATTCTTCGACTTCGCCAAATGGCAGTTTTACGTAAAATTGTTTGTTGCGGTTATACCGGCGCTGGTGTTGGGTAAGCTCTTTTCTGATAAAATAGACGATCTGCTCGAAAGCCCTGCTACTGTTGCGGTTGCTTTATTGCTTGGCGGTATTGTATTATTGTATGTAGACAGGTTGTTTAAAACCCCTGTAATCGGCGAGGAAAAAGATATCAGCTATGGCAGGGCTTTTATTATTGGCATATGGCAATGTGTGGCCATGATACCCGGCGTAAGCCGCAGCGCTTCCAGTATTATAGGAGGAATGCAGCAAAAGCTTACCCGTACGTTAGCGGCTGAATTTTCCTTTTACCTGGCTGTTCCCACCATGCTTGCCGCAACGGTATATAAACTTTTTCTTAAAGATTACCCTGCCGCCCGGGGCGATATAAAAGGGTATGAAATTGTATTTGGAAATTCGGCCAACACTACCGCATTTGTTATTGGAAACGCCGTAGCATTTATAGTAGCTATATTGGCCATTAAATTTTTCATCGGTTATTTACAAAAGCACGGATTTAAATTGTTCGGCATTTACCGTATTATTGTAGGTGTAATACTGCTGGTAATGATTTATGCAGGTTACCTGAAATAACAGATTCGAAAATTCATTTCCATTTTAATGCAAACTGCCCCCAAAAAGGTAATTAACGGCTGGGCTATGTACGACTGGGCCAACAGTGTGTACAGCCTTGTAATTACAACAACCATTTTTCCTGCCTATTATGTAGGCATTACCAGCATGGGCAACGGCAATGGGAAACACTATGTGAACTTTTTCGGAAAGCAGTTTATAAACACCTCGTTATTAGATTATGCATTGGCGGTAGTGTTTTTGATTGTGGCGGTGTCTTCACCCGTTTTATCATCCATAGCCGATTACCGGCGCAATAAAAAAGTATACCTGCGCTGGTTTTGTTTTTTGGGCTCGGCCGCCTGCTGCGGGTTATTCTTTTTTACCCCGCAGCGTATTGAGCTGGGTGTTATCCTTTTTTCTTTGGCCGCCCTGGGTTACTGGGGCAGCCTAGTATTTTACAATTCGTATTTACCCGATATAGCAGCGCCAGAAGATCAGGACCGCATAAGCGCCAAAGGATACGCATTGGGGTATACCGGAAGCGTGCTGCTGCAGATCATTTGCTTTGCCATCATTGTAAAGCCGGCATGGTTCGGACTGGATGGAAGCGATACGACCCTGGGTGTTCGGATTTCATTTTTGCTCACAGGTCTATGGTGGTTTGGCTTTGCACAGCTTACCCTACGGGTACTGCCGCTCCCGGGCTTTAAAGAGCGGCAGGCTAAAAAAAATGTATTAACCAATGGCTTTCATGAATTGTCTATTGTATTCAAACAGTTGAAACGGTTGCCTGTGCTGCGCCGTTTCTTGCTGTCGTTTTTCTTATACAGCATGGGCGTACAGACCGTAATGCTGGTAGCTGCAGGATTCAGCAAAAAGGAGATATTTCCCCGGCCGGAAGACGGGCCCAAATTATTGTTTACACTCATCCTGATACAACTGGTGGCTATAATCGGCGCTATTGTTATGAGCAGGGTTTCAAAACGCATCGGTAACCTGAAAGTGCTTATTGTGTCGGTAATAATATGGATCGCTATCTGCATCTGGGCCTATTTTATACAAACGCAAATGCAGTTTTACGCGCTGGCGGCTTCGGTAGGGCTGGTAATGGGAGGCATACAATCCATGAGCCGCAGTACCTATTCCAAATTTTTACCCGAAACAAAAGACACTACTTCTTTCTTTAGCTTTTATGATGTTACCGAAAAGATAGCACTGGTTATCGGTTTGTTTTCGTTTGGCTATTTAGAAGATATAACAGGCAGCATCCGCAATTCCATTATCGCTTTAATTGTATTTTTTGTGCTGGGTTTGTTCGCCTTGCTGTATACCAAAAGAGCGGTGAGCAGGAAGGAATTATAGCCCGGGAACGGAACCTGCTAAAAAGGTTTCCCGTGTGTTTGCTTAATCAGCCGGTCCGCTATGGAAGGGAAGGGCTGCATTAGCCGTATGAAAGAATCGGTAACCCATCCCCTGCCAAATAACCCCTGAATAAGGCGGCCGGTTTTTAACCTTTTGCGGAATATCGTATTCCACTGGCTTTGATATGCAGTTTCCATTTCATGACGGCTTATCTTTCCCTGCAAAAAGAGGTGAATATGATGAAAGGCTATCTTACTGCCATGCATCGCCATGCTCATACCGTTGCCGCAAAGCGGGGCTATCATTCCTGCGGCATCGCCTGTCATAAGCATATGATGCGCTATTTGCGTTTTTTTATCAAAGCTAACCTGTGCAATGGTTACGGGAGACGGGTACAAAAAAACGGCTTCCCCGAACAGCTTATCCAAGTAAGGATTACGCCGCAATATATTTTGCTCTAACTGTGCAATAGCGTTCCCGCATTGCTGCAGGTTTTGTGCGGTGGTAAGGTAACAAAGACAATATTTTTCATCTTCTACCTGCGACAGCCCGCAATACCCGTTTTCGAAATTGTGAAGGGCTATATGATCGGGGAGGAACTGTGTTTTAACATGATACTTAACAGCGATATAGTTATTGAATTTACCCGGCTTTTTTTTAATAAAATTTCTTTTCAGCTTAATGTCTACGTTACTGCGTTTGCCAAATGTGCCGCAGGCCTGCCTGGCCCTGCACATGGTTGCTCCGTACTGCACATGAAAATGCGCATCGCTGAACCATACATTATCCACTTTTGTTTCTTCCCTTATTTCAACTCCCGCGTTTCGGGCCAGCCCGGCCAGGAAAGCGTCTAATTTATAACGGCTGATACCGAAGCCGCCCAGCGGCAAACGGCGTGTAATGGTTCGTCCGGATGGCGAGGATACCAGCAGGTTATTAATATGGGGCAAATGCCAGTCGCTTAAGGGCACACCCATTTCTTCCAAAAAGTTCCAGCATTCAAAGCTGATGTATTCGCCGCATACTTTGTGAAAAGGATACTTTTCTTTTTCAAACAAAATTACACGGTGTCCTTCCCTTGCCAGTTGAATAGCAAGGCAAAGCCCTGCCAGTCCGCCGCCAACAATGGCAGCATCGTATGTATGGGTTGCTGTCATGAATTTGCTGTTATCAGCCAGCGAAAGGCCCATTTCCATTCAATGGAGTAATTTTGTATACCAGCCCTTTGCATGATCGTTTCCCACTCTTTTCTTTTAAATCCGCGCCGAACGGAAAGCGGGGCGTCATTTTTTACAAGATAACTGTTTGACAACAATTTTGTGAGCCATTTGATCGAATAATACGCAAAAAAATGTCGGTGGAGGTCATTGACGAAAAAACCCAGGCTGCTATTGTTGTGCATCCATTGCATCATTTGTACCAGGGCATCATCGCTGAAATGATGGCAAAAAAGGGAAGAAAAAATAATGTCGGGTTTTGGGTTAGAGAAGCGCACTTCCTTATAATCCGAAACGATCCAGGTATATTTTGTATCAATGGTTTTTTCTTTTGCAAAATCAATACATTCTTTTTTTTTATCAATACCTGTTAAATGCACGGCGATATTGTTTTTTGCACACCATTTATCAATGGCCAGTAAATTATCGCCGCCGCCGCAGCCTGCTTCACAAATGTTGATGGGTTTACCGGTTGTTTTGGATGCAGATAATATTTTCTTTATTCCCGATACAGTAATGGAGTGCCCGCCCAGCCGGCGATTAATGAAATCCAGCTCCTTCATGTTCTGTTTGATGTTTTCAAACGAAATATCATCATTGTCTAATAATTCTGTTTGGGTTGAGCGCGGCATAAAGTATTGATCAAATTAGATAAGTTCTCCCACGAATGTTTCCATTGTAAGCCCGGGGCCAAAGGCGGCGCCTAATATTTTTTGATGCTTTCCCTGTTTTTTTTGCATCATTTGCTGTAATACAAATAAAATAGTGGGAGAAGACATATTGCCGAACTCTTCCAAAATACGCGAGCTGATGGCTAAGTCCTCTGCTTTCAGGTGCAGGCATTTTTTAATCGCTTCTACTATCCGTTTCCCCCCGGGGTGTATACACCAGCCTTTGATCTGTTCCTTACGAATGCCTGCCGATTGCAGCGCCCTTGCGATCAATTGTTCAAAGTCTTCTTCTATCAGTTCAGGTATATAGCCGCTTAAGGTCATCAAAAACCCCGAAGAAGATAATTCCCATGCCATATCCTTTTTGCCTTTAGGCATGATCTCGGCGTAAAAATGTTGTAGTTCCAGTCCGGGTAAAGGGTATTGATCGTGTGTTACCAGTGCCGCAGCAGCGCCGTCGGCAAACAACATGCCGGAAGTAATATTATCTATAGTGGCTTCTTTTTGGAAATGCAGCGTACACAGCTCCGTGCAAACGATCATCACTTTGGCGGCGGTATCGTTTTTGCAAATGGCATCCGCTATTTTCAGCGCATGAATAGCGGCATAGCAACCCATAAAATTTATGGAAGTGCGGTAAATGGTATTGGGCAGATCCATGAGGTCTATGATTTGCAGATCAAGCCCCGGGGCACTCATGCCTGTACAGCTTACGGTGATCAGATGGGTGATCTGTTTTGCCGGCAATACCTGTTCTGTACAATTTCTTATGGCATCAACCGACAATGGAGCCGCATATTTAGTATACAATGCCATGCGTTGTTCCAGGGTAGGGAAGGGTTCTAAGTTTTCGCTCCGCGGATAAAATTTCCAGTCTTTTACCGGCCGGTTATAATCTCCAATAACAGAATACCTGTTTTGTATACCACTCTGGTGATAGAGGAACTTCATTTTGCGTTCTTCCACAGCATCATTCGCGTATACCCGCTGCATAAAATGCAAAATGTCATCCTGCCGGTGTTTGTAATGCGGCAGCGCTGTTCCTATATGTATGATTTTACTCAAGGTGATTGATTATAAAAATAAGGATAAAAGCGATGTTTATGCAAAGAGAAGCAATCCTATTCATGCGCATGGTATTTCTATAATCGGCATAAATATAATTGTGCCATACTTTACGGGCCCAGATTAAAAAGTAAACGGTCACCGGCAACATGCACAAACTGAATATATAGAATGCTTTTGTTTGCAGTGTATAAAAAAAATAAAATGCCAGCATAAGGAATGCTACTGTATATATAATTCCACAGTACACAAAAGTTCCACGATAACCCAGGCGGTAGCTGATGGTTTTAACCCCGTCTTTCAGGTCTGCATTGTGCTGGTATATTTGGGTCAGCGGGTAAAATCCACCGATGAGCAAACTTGCAGCCAGCATGGCAAGTACAGGAGCCTGTGCTGTTTTATCTGCGCTGCATCCATAATATACCAACGCAAATGTAAATGCGCCCTGGAACAGAACAACGGTGAGGTACCCGGTAACCGGATATTTTTTTAAACGGATGCCCCTGTAGCTGTATGCTTTGGAAACTAATATATACAGCAATATGCCTAAAGCAAAGCACAGGCTTACAAAAAAGCCTATCATTATGGCAATGCCGTTCATCAGAACAGTTACGTATAGTAGCTGGCGCGAAGGTTGCAATGGCCGTTTAATACCGCCAATGCTTTCGGTATCCCTGTCCATATAGCTGTTGTACCCATTGCTGGCGGGGTACACGAGCCCATGCAGTATTAAAAAAACAAGTACAGCGGAAACCATATTTACATCGGGCGTTTGACCCAGCGCGAACCAGTATACCGGCATCAGGAACAATGAAAAATGAAAACGCAGCAACTGGATGGTAGAAGGCAACAGGCATAGTGTTTTCATTACCGAAAATTTTATTTTCTTTCTATACCTGCCCGGCTTTAAGTATCCTCACGGTTACCAAAAGTTGTCCGTTATGGCGTTGTGTATGTTCTGCTGCATGCATTAATAATCCCAGCACGGTAGAAGGTAATTGAGCACGGCCTACGCCGCGGAATGCGGTTAGGGTAGATTCGTCTGTAGCGCTCAATTGAGCCAATGCCTTATCTACCTGCAGGTTTAATAATGCTAATAGTTCACTGGTTTTGCAGGAAGGGGAAGGAGCGTGATCTTCCTGTTTCAGGTAGCTCAGTTGTTCTGCAGTAAGCGTTTCGCCCCTGGCATAGGTAAGCAGCCTGTCAATTACACCTTTGATGTGCTGCAGGTGAAAGCCCGGCGAAGCTACTCCCGCCGGTTTTTCCCATAGCAGGGTTTCGGGAAAGTTCTCCATTAATGCATTTATTTCTTCCCTTGCCTGCAAAAGCGCATGGGCTGCCGGTTGCAGCAGGGCCGGAATGCCATCTACAGGCCCGCGCAGCCATACTTCATATTTTTTGTTTGTCATGATGATGTAATATTATTTAAAGGAATTGGTAATTCATCCGGGTATATTTTGGGGGCTAATTAATCTTTTGATGTGCTACAGTTGAAAATAGTTCAATAAGAAGGCCGTAGGCCTGCCTGCATATTGTAACTCCGGAATTTATTCCGGTGATAAGGAATAATAAAATTTTAATGAGTGCCGTCGGCACGATACATACCGTTTTAACCAAACTTTCAGTTTAATTAGTTTAACCAAATAAAATTACATACTTGTAAAAAAATCACTTCATATTAATTCATGAAAAATATATTGTTCGTCATAAGTAATATCAAACTCTTTCAATAATTCTACATATTCTTCCCTGAAAATTTTAACCAGGTGATGTTCTTCCTGATTTTGTATATATTTAAATATCATATCCTCGTCCCGCTGCCTGTATGAGAATACACCATAGCCCTCCTGCCATTCAAATCTCTTTTCGGTTAGTTTATTATCATTGATGTATTTAGACGATTTTGCTTTCACGACTTTCATTAGTTCCGATACCGAAACAACAGGTTTTAATCCGATGAAACAGTGTATATGATCCTCTACTCCATTTACGATGATCGTTTTACAACGGGTTTCATTTATTAGGTTTCCTATTACAGCCTGTACATTGCTCCGCCATATTTTATCAAGAACAGCATGTCTGTATTTTACAGCAAAAATGGTCTGAATATACATCTGGTGATAAGTGTTTGCCATGGTTTTGTGTTTACTGCAAAATATACATTTTCCAAAATGGACCGAGCTTACAGCTCTCTCTGTTCTTTACTTTCTTCCTTCTGCAACGGGCTGAAGTCGGTTGTTACAAAACAGAGGTCGAGGCTACGCCTCTTGGTTTTACATTATCCGGATAAAAAAGATAGCACATCAAAATATTAATTCAGCCATCTTTTATTGCTTCCTACCGGCTTTTTTCCTGCAGCAAGATACAACCATACATATCCCGCAATCATTGCCATTACGGAGGCAATAAGAACACCCGATTTGGCGATATCCTGCGTTGCTGTATCTTCAAAAGCCAGCATAGTTATAAAAATAGACATGGTAAAGCCAATGCCCGCCAGTATGCCAATGCCGGCAAGTTGTATCCAGCTTACTCCCCGGGGGAGTTCGCCCCATTTTAGCTTTACTAATAACCAGCAGGCGGTTATAATGCCCAATGGCTTTCCGATAAATAAACCGCCTATGATGCCATAGTTCAGTGAGCTGTTAAGGGCTGCTATAAATTCCGGGGGGATAATAATGGCGGTATTGGCCAATGCAAAAAGCGGCAGCATAATAAAATAAACAGGTACATGAAGCGTGTGCTCCAGTTTTTCTAAGTATTGTAATGGAATGGTTAGTGCAAATAATACACCTGCTATGGTAGCATGAATGCCTGAGTTAAAAAAGCAATACCACAGCAATATGCCCAGCGTGAAGTTCCACCAGCCGAATTTAATTTTCAGCCGGGGAAGCAAAAACAATACAACTGCAATGCCTATGCCCGATAACAGGTAGAGCCACTGTATGGCGCCGCCATAAAATAAAGCAATTACAAGAATGGCGCCCAGGTCGTCTATAATAGCCAGCGCCATTAAAAAAGTTTTTAAAGCGGCCGGCACCTTCTTACCCAGCATAGATGCAATGCCTAAGGAAAACGCAATATCCGTGGCCATAGGTATGCCCCAGCCGTGCCGGAAAGCGGTATGCCTGTTGAACAGTAAATAAATTGCTGCCGGCACCAGCATCCCTCCTATGGCGGCGAACAGGGGAAGCAATGATTTTTTGAGAGAAGAAAGTTCGCCAATAAGTAATTCTCTCTTGATTTCCATTCCCACTAAAAAAAAGAAAGCAGCCATTAAGCCATCGTTGATCCAGTGCAGCATGGAATGCGGCAGATGAATGCCGGAGGGAACAGGAGCTGTTAGATCCCAGAAGGCGATGTACGCTTCACCACCGGAAGTATTGGCGATAAGGATAGAAAGCACACTACAGGCAAAAAGTATAATGCCTACCGAGCGGCTGTCTTTTACCATACGCTGTAATGGATTAACAATGATCTTTCGCAGGAATGCTTTTGCCATACTTCAAATATAGGGCCATCTGAATAACCTGCCGAATCGGGATGCACCCATCGGGAGTACATTTACCTTCAGCAGGAAAAATTGTACTCTTTCTATTGTGCCTATATGTTTTCTTACAACACAGAGATGCACATCGACTTTCTTTATTATTGCGTTCTGCGCTCCTTCTCATATTTACCGGTACGATAGTAGTATTAAAGAATTACCTTACAGGAGGAACTGTCCTGAATTAACGGCGGTTTTATAGTGCTGAATATATAAAATATGAAAGGACTTCGCAACCGCATAAAAAACTCTACGGCTACCCCAAAGGGTAAGGTAATTGCCGCCGTTATTTTGCTTTTTGCGGTGGCGGCCGCTACACTGGCTATTGTATACTGGAATGCGATAAAGGAACAACTGATCCGCGACCGGGTAAAGCTAAAGGTGAGGGAAAAAACAGACCGCCTGTATCATATTCACTACAGCAATATGGAATTAGATGAAGCAGGCGGAAATTTATCCGTATCCGGTCTGTCATTGCAGTATGACAGTGCCAGGTATTTGAAGATGAAAGAAACGAAGAGCGTACCTGCTGTGCTATTTAAGATTAACATACCCTCCATATCCGTTACAGGCATACAAACGCCAAGGGCTTTGCTCACCCGTGAAATCACAGGCAGCAAAATACAGATCAGTTACCCGGTTATTGAAATGTTGTATACCCATGAAGGGAAGGACTCCGCCCGGGCTGTTCCGCCGGAGGAGGTGTATAAACAAATACTGGGCGAACTGGAACAAATTAAGATAGATACTTTGCTTATTGTTGGGGCGCAGATCATTACTAAAAATATAAGAACCGGGAAACAGGAGCTTCAACTGATGGATACACATGTAGCATTGCATGATGTGATGATAGACAGCGCTTCCGGCCGCGACAGCTCCCGCATACTTTTTTCAAAACAATTATCCGTTTCCTGCTCCACCTTACTTTGGTCATCTCCTGATCAGTTGTACACTTATAAAGCTGAGCATATTGCAATGCATTCGGCGCAACGGCAAATTCATGTTGAACGTTTTCGCATTATACCTTCCCTGGGTGAAGCGGATTTTGCCGCAAAAAAGAATATCCAGTCCGACAGGTTTGATGCAGATATCAGTCAACTGGCGTTTCACCAGATCAGCTTTCAGCAACTGGTACAGGAGAAGCTGATGGCCGACAGCATGGTGCTGCAATCTGCCTCGTTTAAAATATACAGGGATATGACTATGCTACCGGATACCCGGAGCAAAATAGGTACCTACCCGCATCAAAAATTGGCCCTAATCCCTTTTCCTGTAGACATAAAAAAAATAGTTCTGAAAAGTACAGGGCTGGAGTACAAAGAAAAAGGACGGCTATTGCAAAAAACAGGAAAAGTTACTTTTGGAAATATCAATGCGGTGATCAGTAATGTTACCAATAATACATCAGCACCCGATAAAATAATAACAGCAGATATCCGGGCACTGTTCTTAAACCGGTTCCCGGTTCAAACGCGCTGGACTTTTTATTTGTTTAACCCCAAAGGGCGGTTCGATATCAGGGGGCATTTGGGTGCGCTCAATGCTACAGCCATTAACGGAATAACCGAACCGCTTGGAGGCGCCCGTATAAGAAAAGGGTATATCCGCGATCTTAGCTTTAACCTTAAAGGCGATGATTACGGAATGGATGGTACCGTAAAGCTGTTGTATGATGATTTACGCATAGCCCTTTTGAAAAAAGATAAAGAGACCAAAGCACTGGAAGAGAAAAAATTAGTAAGCTGGGGCGCTAATATGTTCATAAAAAACGCTAACCCCTCTAAAGGTGAAGCGCCAAGAATTGCCCATGTGCATTTTAACAGGGAGATCAACCGCTCTATTTTTCATTTATCCTGGAAAACGCTTTTGGAAGGCATAAAAGAAACTGCCCTTCCTGCTAAAAATAAGAAATAAAAGCTGTGCCGGGAGCCGGGGAACACAGGTACGCAATCCGTAATCCGTACCGTCGGTTTCACCGGGATTTAATATATTTATAACCTTGCAGTTAAATAAAAAAGTGTATAATTGTTAAGCATTAGTAAACTTTATAATGTGCTTCTTACCTGTTTCAAGTAGTATAAACCATGCAGAGTGCAATTGCCGATATTAATATTTTGTTTAACCGGATGGCAGCAGCCAGTGATGAATCGGCCTTGTGGGCCTTGCATAAGGCATATTTTCATCGGCTCTACCGTTTTGTATATGCGCTTACAGGCGTAAAGGAGCCGGCAGAAGAGATTGTGAATGACGTGTTTTTAGCCCTCTGGCAAAAAAGGCATTTATTGTATACTGTAGCTAAACCAGAGCTGTATTTGTTTGTTTGCGCCAGGAACAAAACGCTGAGGCAACTGAAAAAGCAAAAGCTATTCACGGAGCCGCTGAATGAGCTCCACGATTTTGATTGTATCCTTTACAGAACACCCCATGATATTATGATCACCACCGAGCTGCACCGGCGTATTAATGAAGCTATCGGTGCATTGCCGCCCAGGTGTAAGCTTATCTTTAGCCTGGTAAAAGAAAACAACCTGAAATACCGTGAAGTGGCTGAATTGCTCGGGCTTTCCGAAAAAACAATTGAAAACCAGATGGGCATCGCTTTAAAAAAGCTGGGGCAGTCTATTCCGCTCTCTTTTTCTTCCTGAAAAAAATATTTATTCTTCCCTTGGGGGTGAACGGCTGTTAATGGCCTCCTTCTTTATATAACAGTACTTATATTATTGATTATGTCCGATTCGAGGATATGGGAATTATTGGCCCGGAAATATAATAACGAAATTTCAGCAGCAGAGCTTGCTGAGCTAACCACGCTATTGCAGCAGCCAGGCGAGGCGCTTCATTTAAATGAATTGCTGGCCGATCTGCAGGCCATCCCGCTTCAAAGCATGGTTCCGGAAGCCGACGAAGTAAAAAGCCTTGACGCGCTGCAGCTTTTGATAAAGATGGATAATACGGATGCCATATTCAAAAGCACCATGCAACTGTCGAAACAGGCAAAGCGTAAGAAAGGGTTTTATGCGTTGGGGATAACTACTGCTCTTGCTGTTATGATATCGGCCTGGTTTGTTTTAACTACCCATAAGCCGGCAGTATCCTTAAACGTTCCGCTCAATGAAGTGGTAACGAGCGGTGGGTCCAAAAGCACAGTTCATCTTCCCGATGGTTCGTCTGTTATACTCAATACAGGAAGCAAGCTTTCCTATAATAAGGATTTTGGTGTGGGTACGCGTGAGATATATTTAAGCGGGGAAGCTTTTTTTGATATAGCCCGGAACGAAAAAGTGCCTTTAACCGTACACGCCGGCGATGTGGATATAAGCGTGAAGGGAACCATCTTTAATGTAAAAGCCTATACGGAAGATTCAACGGTGGAAGCGTCACTTATAAAAGGCGCTATTGAAGTGTTTTCAAAAAATGACAGGGAAAGAAAAATACTGCTGCGGCCTAACGAAAAAATTGTAATCGGAAAAATCGCCGGTATAAAATCGTCTGGCAAAAACGTACACCTCCCCCCGCAAAAGGAAGATGTTTTTGTTTTGGGGAAGATCAAAGCGAACCCTTCCGACAGCAGTATCAGTGAAATTGCGTGGATACAGAACAAGCTGGCTTTTTATAAGGAACCCTTTTGGAGCTTAGCGCAGAAAATGGAAAGATGGTACAATGTATCCGTACAATTTAATGATAAGCGGCTTGAAGAAATCACTTTTACCGGCTCTTTCGAAAAGGAAGATATTATAGAGGCCTTAGATGCATTACGGCAAATTACACCTTTTGAATACCGGGTTGAAAACAGGAAAGTAATCATTGAAAAAGCAGGCAGTAATTAAGCGGGCTGTATTATGCTTTGGTTAAATACAGCCGGGAAACACCTGAAAATTTTGTATTGACAAGAGGATCGGGCAGCCTGCACTGTTTTTATAATAGCTAAATAATATTTATGATAATTAAACAAATAAGTATGATCTAAAATCAAAAAGGGAGATGCGCCAACACCTCCCTGTTAAGCAAACGGGAACACGGACTATGTTCCCTTATTATTCAACTCAACAATTAAAGGTATGCATTTTTCCAAAACTAATTGGGACAGGCAAAGCTTGCTTTATTCCCTGAAATGGAAGTTCATTATGAAAGTTTCTTTCATTATTACTACATTATTAAGTTTACAAATTGCTCTTTTAGCCAACGCGCAAAAAGAAATTTCCCTCTCTGTAAAGAAGGAGCCCTTACGAAATGTGCTAACGCTTATTGAAAAACATTCAGGATACCGGTTTTTGTATACCGATGACCCGGTTTTTGAAAATAGCAGAATTACCCTTAAAGTGCAAAATGCCGCTTTTAATGAAGTGATGAGCCGGATACTGGCGGGCACCGGATTAGGTTATACTGTTAATAATAATGAGCTGGTAGTGCTGAGCTTTGCGCCTTCTTCTGCCAGCCTGGCCATTATTACAGGAAGGGTAACGGATGAAGAAGGCAATCCGTTATCGGGCGTTACCGTACAGGTAAAAGGCGCCAATACTTCCGCTGTTACCAATGCAGATGGAGCGTTCAGCATAGATGCGGGGAGCAATGCCATCCTTGTGTTTTCGTATGTTGGATTTATAACGCGGGAAATTTCCGCCGGCAGCAACGTGTTGTACAACGTTCGGCTCGAAACCGACAAAAAAGGACTTTCGGAAGTAGTGGTAACCGCCCTGGGTATTTCCCGTGAAAAGAAATCGCTGGGGTATTCCACCCAAAAGGTAGACGGCGCTCAACTTACCGAATCGCCGGCGTCCAATTTTGTAAATGGTATAGCTGGTAAAGTTGCCGGTGTGCAAATTTCAAGCTCAGGTGCGGTGGGTTCCTCTTCAAAGATGGTGATCAGGGGCGAATCGTCTTTAAGTATGCAAAACAACCAGCCGCTCTTTGTAATAGACGGCGTTCCTGTTGGTAACGACGGGGTAAGCAATACCAATGCCAATGCCGATTATGGTAACAGCTCTGCTGAGATCAACCCTGCCGATATTGAATCCATGAACGTACTGAAAGGGCCTGCCGCGGCGGCTTTATACGGCTCTCGTGCTGCCAATGGCGCCATCGTTATTACCACTAAAAAAGGAAGTGCACGCAAAGGCATGGATGTAAATTTCAATACCTATTATTTTGCTCAGGAAGTGGCCTGGCTGCCTAAATTTCAAAACCAGTTTGGACAGGGGCTGAACGGGATATATGAAGGGTCCAACTTTGGTGCTTCATGGTCTATTTACCCCGATGGCGACAGGGATTCGTATGATGAAAGCTGGGGTCCCCGCTTAGATAACAATACCCTGGAAAAACAATTTGATTCTCCTACCAGCAATGGCTTTCGCGGCAGCGATGTGGCTATTAATAACCGGGGCGATGTAATTGCAACACCCTGGGTGTCGCATCCCAATAATATCAAAGATTTCTTTAACACAGGGAGCAAATTCTATAACAATCTGGCCTTGTCGGGCGGTAATGATAAAGGCGCTTACCGGCTTTCGCTTTCTTCGCTCACCGATAAAGGCGTAATACCCAACAATAATCTCGACCGTTACCAGGTAAGCCTGAACAGCAGCTACAAGCTTACCAGCAAGCTTACTTCCTCCATTAACTTCAACTACATGAAGCAAAAAAGCGATAACCGCCCCGATAACGGGTATGGCCGCAATACCTTTATGTACATTTTTACATGGATGACAAGGCAGGTAGACATCAACAGCCTGCGCAATTACTGGCAGGCCGGTTATGAAGGTTTGCGGCAGTTCCAGTTCAATTACGGCGAAAATCACAACAACCCTTACTTCCTGATGTATGAAAATACCAAGGCGCAGGATAAGGACAGGCTGTATGGCAATATTGCCCTGGAATATGCTTTTACCGATAAGCTGAAATTAAAACTGCGTACGGCGGAAGACCTGTATTACGATTTCCGCCCCATGAAATGGGCGGTAAGCACCGTAGATAATCCATTGGGCGGTTACCAGGAAACACGTATAAAGTATGAAGAAAGGAATACAGACCTGCTGTTAACCTATAACGGTGCAGCAGCAGATGATGATATAGGATATACGCTATCTGCCGGCGCCAACCGCTTCGATTTAAATGGAAACAATATTACAGCAACAAATAACGGGTTGCTGGTACCGGGTATATATAATCTCGGCAACACATCTCAGTTATTAACTGCGGGCAACAGCAGTTATAAAAAAAGGATCAATAGTGTGTATGGCATGGTTAATCTTAATTATAAGGGACTTGTATATTTGGACCTGACCGCGCGTAACGACTGGTCGAGCACTTTACCATCTAACAATAATTCTTATTTCTATCCTTCCATTGGGTTGAACGGCAATATGAAAGATATCCTGGGGTTGCCTGCAGGTGTCAGCCAGGCGCAACTGCGTTTTAGCTGGGCGCAAATGGGTAACGATGCCCCCGTGTATTCTCTTATCAATACTTACGGCTATGGCGCTCCCTGGGGAAACAACTATTCACTGGTGGGCAACAGCACATTAATGAATGCTAACTTAAAACCGGAAATATCTTCTACCTATGAAGTAGGAGCATCGCTCGGGTTTTTTAATAACCGCCTGGGATTAGATGTTACCTATTACGATATCCGCACCAGGAACCAGGTGCTCAGCCTGCCTATGGTGCAAAGTTCCGGCCAGTCCGGGCGTATTATCAATGCCGGGGAGATCAGGAATACCGGTGTTGAAGTAATGCTTTCCGCTACGCCCGTTAGTACGGCAGGAGGCTTTAAGTGGAACTTTAACATCAACTGGTCGCACAATGTAGGGAAAGTTGTTTCACTAGATCCTGAAGTAGATAAAATTGTACAGGCGGCTCCAGGCGAAGACGCCTCTATACAGGCACGGGTAGGCGAAAAAATGGGTGCTATCTGGGGACCAGGTTACAGGAGGGTTCCGGATGGACCGCTAAAAGGTCAGATCGTTATCGGCACTAACGGAAGAGCGATGGTGGCTCCCGAAGAAATGTACCTGGGGAATGTTAATCCTGATTGGATAGGTGGTTTTTACAACCAGGTTACCTACAAGAATTTTCATCTTAACTTTTTATTTGCCGGACAGGTTGGCGGAAAATTCATTTCCCGTTTTTACAATAAGGCGGCAGGCTCGGGCCAGTTAATAGAAAGTGCAATTGGCCGCGGAGAGCGGGCGCCCGGCACAGAATACGATGCACCTTACTATGCGAAGGGCGCAGCGCTTATGCCCGACGGTTCTTACCAGCCTAACTCAACCGGCGACGGAGGCAAATTAGATGCCGGCGTATATGGCACCGATATCAGGAGCATGATCAAAGGACAATTAGATCATATATCGGAAGCGCAGTTGTTCAGCGCCACTTATTTTAAGCTGCGCGAAATGTCGGTTGGATACAGCCTGCCCCACAAGCTGATCGGCAGCACGTTTATTAAAAACGCGAAAATATCTTTAACCGGAAGGAATTTGTTATTGTTCCGGCCCGCCAGCAACCATCATTTTGACCCGGAAGTGGCCATAGCTACCACAGGCAACGGGCTGATACCAGGTTTTGAGAACATGAGTGTTCCTTCTATGAGGGAAGTGGGCGTTAGCCTTAACCTGAATTTTTAAAACTTCCAAATTTAAAAATCATGACAAAGTTTAAACCGATCATATTGTTAGCCGTTCTTTTCCTGTCGGCCTGCACGAAAGATTTTGAGGAAATCAATACCAATCCCAATTCGCCGGATAAAGTAAATAATCCGGGCGTGCTGTTTACCAATGCTATCCGCGGCGCCGTTAACAGTAATTTTGAGCATTCTTTTAACCGAGGCTCTATAGCGGGCGACCTGCTCTTTAACGATTTTGCCGGCAATTATAACAATTGGGTAAGAGCCGATGCAAGTGGCTATTTTTTATGGAGTTATTATAATTATATCCGCGATCTGAATGAAGTGATCGTTTTAGCTGAGGCCGACGGATTCAATAATTATAAAGGTGTGGCATTGGTATTGCGGTCGTGGATGTTCCAGAATCTAACGGATATGTACGGCCCCATTCCCTTCAGGGAAGCAGGCAGCGCTAAGTTAGAAGGGATCAACAGTCCCAAATATGAACAGCAGCAGGCGGTATATGCGGGGCTGCTGGCCGACCTGGAAGAGGCCAATACCTTACTGGGATCAACCAGTGAAAATGTAGTGGGAGATATTTTGTTTAACAGCGATATCACCCGCTGGAAAAAATTCTCTGCAGGGCTGATGATCCGGTTGCTGATGCGGCAATCAAAAAAAGTGGATCCTTCTGCCGCTTTAGCCAATATTGTGAACAATCCTGCAAAATATCCTTTGTTTACGTCTAACGGCGACCAGGCGGCTTTGCAGTATATAGCCGATACCCGCAGTAATGCTATGCCATTGTTTAACAAGAGCAACAGCGATTACGCTACCAGCACCCGGGTTTCTAAAAACCTGGTTGATTATTTAAAATTGCTGAATGATCCCAGGTTGCCTGTTTACGCGCTGCCTGCACAGTCGAGTGTTACGGGAACGGATCCTGATCCTGCAAACTTTGAGTATACAGGAGCGGTTAACGGTAATGGACCAATGACCGATCCTAAGGATTATTCGGCTCCCGGCATGCTTTGGGCGCCTGAACAATTCGATCCGGCATTCGCTTCCATGAATGCGGCACAGGGTATTATACTGAGTTATTCGGAAGTACAGTTTAACCTGGCAGAAGCTGCCGAAAAAGGATATATACCAGGTGGTTCCAATGCTGCTGAAGATTATTATCTGAATGGCATTAAAGACCAGTTTGCCTATTATGCCGAAAGAGTGGGTACAAGGTATGTTAATACCAACCAGCAGCTTAAAGGCGAAGACGTTATCCCCGACAACAGCTATTATACACAGCCTACGGTAGCTTATAGCGGTAATGCTGCGGAAAAATTAGAAAAGATAGCGCTGCAAAAATGGTTATCACTTTATATGGTAGGGTACGAAGCATGGTTCGAATGGAGAAGGAATGGTTTCCCCGACATTGTTGTTGGTACGCAGGGACCGGGTTATATTGCCAGGAGAGCCTTATATCCTGCCGATGAAACGAGAATTAATATAGATAATTATAACCAGGCGGTACAGTGGTTAGGAACAGATGAACTGAAAACGCATGTTTGGTGGGATGAATAAAAAACAGAAAAAAAGCATAGGGCTTACCTGATTGACCCTGACTCCACTAACCTGTTGGCACTATCAATGATAGCGGGATGCAAAAGCGTTCCGCTTTTTTTAGCCCTTTTTTAGCCGGATACAAAGCAGTATAAAAGAAAACATATCAGTTGTATTAATGTAGGTAATGAATATTAGTGTAAGCCAAAGCGCCTTTCAATCCGGCACTTTGGCTTCATTGTTCTGTAAATTTTAAAGATGGGTTATTTTACGCCACACAGATATAAATATTCCTGAAGGGTAATTTTGCCATTCATGAGATAGACATATAATATATCCAGGTCTACTTTCTTTTTTTCTAAAGTATCTACCATCTCTCTGTCAAAATACAGGTCTTTGATCATTGTTTCCATGTTGTAATTGTTTTAACATGAAGTACGTTGCTGACGCGTACCGGAATAGGTGTTTACATTTTCAGCAAAATGTAATATTCACATGGGAGGCAAATCGTAGCGGTTAAT
>CAYVEI010000075.1:0-21052 GCA_964450515.1 uncultured Terrimonas sp.
ACGGTGGTAAAGTTTGAACTGAAATCTCTGGTAAACTATAGACCGTAATATCCAGGTATGTCTTTTCTTTCTTGGCAAAACCGCACTCCATGAAGCCTTAAAATCCGCTCCCGAATGTTCGGGATGAAGTTTTAAAAAATCCGCAAAAAGAAGCGATTATTTTCGGGCTTTAGCCCGAACCCCGCTAAAGCGGGGAACAAAAAAAGGGGCGCATCGGGCGGAACGCCCGATTAAAACCTGCCTGACGGCAGGTAAATAAAAAAATACCGCTTTCCCGATTGTTGATTTTAGAAACTGCCCGAAGAACAGGGCGAAGCTCTGGAAGCATTTAAAAAGCTCTGAACCGCATTTTGAAGCTATTACGGGCGGGTTCTGCCTGACCGCAGAGCCGAAGCCACGAACCCGCCCGAAGCCTGTGCGACAGCCAAAAAGAAAACTATTTGCCGACACCTTTAACCTGCCCGATATATGTTAGCGCACTCGCTCCGCTCGTGCGGGGACTTCAAGGTTAGCGTAATTGCTCCCATGCACTCAATCCGACCTAAGCAATTACTTTGGATGGCTCGCTGCCAACTGCTCGTAATAAGTTAGAACTTCGTTAGCGAGCTTACGACAAGACAAGACGACCCACTAAAAAAGCAGGTCGTCTTGTCTTGTCGGGATGACAGGACGAGAATCATTCGCTAAAACCGGCGCCAGTAACGGGTTTCAGAAATCTGAACCTAATACTCACCGAATTACTCACGAACTGCTTTCCTTCTCCCTTCAAATAATAAAGTCGGGTAGACAAGATTCGAATATATATTCTAACTGTCTTACTTTCAAACTCTTGTAAAATACACATATCAAATACTCAGTGAATTACTCACTGGTTAATATAGACGTAAAGAACTTAATCTAAGTTACCAAAATTATTAAATACGATACAATTAAAATTCTTTTACAAAATGAGCCTCGTCAAACAAACAATCTTCAGCAGTATCTTCTTCACTTTTTCAAACGTCTGCCTGTCACAACAAATATCCCTTTTTGTGCAATAATTTGACAAGCGTGTCACAAATTATATCTCCTATTACTGAATTTTCAGGTAACATTATTTCGCTGTCACTTAGCTAATCAATACACTCAATAGAAAAGCTTGATTCTCCGATCTCCAAAAAAATCGTATATTGATAATATAGGTATTCTTTATAAGCCCTCAGTTTTTTGTAGTCAAAGTCCTTCCTTGAATTCTTCCATTTCATTTTGATCTCTATTACCGCTAAATTTTCGGGCTTTTTTCTTTTATGAATAATAATATCAGGGAAAACAGTTTTTGCTTCATCGTCTTCATCAGAAATGAAATCTTCTCTTTCTAAATTGATAGTTTTTTTCCAGTAATCCCCCTCGGTATAATTGCCATTATGATCTACCATTCTATTGTACTCGCAGTCAACGTCAAAATCGGGGAATAATTCAGCAAGGTATATCCCCAACCGAAAAGTAACAGTCCTTTCATTAACATCAAAATTCTTATCTACTAATTCCGGGTCTTTTTCGTACAACTTATCCAAAGCTTTTCTCACTCGAAGTTTAAGAGTCTCGTACTCCATAAGTCAATCAGTTTTTCTTAAATTTTTTAATCTTAGACTTGATAGATTCATATCGTTGAATTTCCTCATTAAGGTTGATCAATTCCGGCTTTTGGTAAGCATACTTATCACTGTGTGTGTGCCCTTCCATATAGCGGCAACATTGGGCAAAGCTCTCTAAAAGATCACTAATAAGAAGTGCATCAAATGAAACACTCGAAAGTGAATCCACACTAACCCTTTCATTATATCGCTGCACTACGTTTTTAAAAAGATCATTTATAACTAATACTTCATAACAAGTTCGCAATGCTGTAAATCCTGTTTTTACCAAGAACTCTCTTTGAGAAGGCGGGCAGTTATCTCTTTTTGCATCTGAATAATGCTTTTGAGGGATTACTGCGTTTCGATATTCTTTCTCGTAAGAAGGCGAATTATTTAGCCAAATTTGGCCAGGCACGTTTTCTCTCTTTTCAATCCAGTGGCAAACTGACGGAATTTTATGATCCTCGCAATATAAAAGAAGCAATGAAACAAATATCAAGTCGTGAGTAAATACCATCACTTGCCGATTTTTGGACTCCTCAGCGATCCTTTCTGCAATTTGCTTTTTTCTTTTTTCGTCGAGGGAATTAACTGGATCGTCAAAAATTATTCCGCGGTTAATTTCAGATAATTGCATTTCTGAAAGAAAATCAGCTAATGCTATCACCTTTTGTTCCCCTTCGCTTAATATTGAAGAGGGCATATTACCTTTTAAGGTAAGCTGTCTATACGAAGTTCCGGCAGAGCCGGTATGATTAATAGAAATACCAAAACTTCCATCAAGCTTTGAACATTCCTTATTAAATGTGTCAATATATTTCTGATTAAAATATTTGCTGGATAAACTTTTTTCCTCATCTGTTATTGCTCTTTTACCCCAGTTCACTTTCCCGGCTTTTCTTATCCATATTTGGCTGTTGATATATTCTTCAATTTTATCAAACCTTTGCTCTAGTTTTTCCTTATGAGCGAGTTTATTCTTCTCTTTTAAAAGCTCCTTCAGCCTATCTGCGTGAGCATCTTCTCTAAGTATTCTTATGCTTTCATCAATAGATTTCAATATTTCATCCAACTCTGAACTAGCGATTTGATGTGCATCTTTCTTTGTTGTCCTTCTATCATCCAGATCTAATACTATTAATTCCGCCAATTTCTTTTGGCCAGTAATTGACTTTTGTAACTTCTCTAATTCAATAGGTTTTTTTTCCGAAAGCCAAGTGGTTAAAATGTTCCCGTCAGGAAGCAACCCAAAATCAAGTTTTTCAAACGAAGTCTTAGTTGTTTGTAACTTGCTCAAAGAGTCCGCAGCTCTTTTTTCTGCTTCACTTCTAATGAATTGCCAATATTTTGAGATTAGTTGTTGAGCTGGCTCTGCTAATGGTTGGTGACACAAAAGGCAATTATCTCCATCCTGAGGATACTCATTCCCATTCTTCCTTTGTTTTTGAGCAAATGCTTCTGCAGCAACAATGAACTCCTTCCATTCCTTACTACCAATATGCATAAATAAATCAGATTGAAAACCTTGTATGCCTTGTTCCTTGGCAGATTGCTCTTTCTCGATAAAACCCTTAATTATCTCATCAACTTTTGATAGAGCTTCTGCCGAAAAGTATCTATTTAATTTTTCGATATTCGCTTTGCAAGTAGCGATCATTTGTTTTATACTTTCAAGATTGCGTATTTCTTTCTCTTTTCCTTTAGACGCCAATATTAATTCATCATATTCCTTCTCAATTCTATTCTTCTCGGTCTTATCCTGTTCTGAAAAGGGAAGATATTTTTTAAGATCACTAATTTTTGTATCTGCGGAAAGGTTGTCAATTAGTGTCTTGATTTCAGACTCTCCTTCAAATAAATCAGGAAAATTGTTTTCTGATTGTTTTGACGAAATAGCAGCAACTAATTTACCTTCTATTATTTTCAGACTTTCTGTAAATACAGAAAAAAAGGTCAATCCTGCCGGACGAAACTCAAACTCATTCCTGGCATCAATATGGTTCAAAACACCTTTCCCATCGAAAACGGAAAATTGCTCAAACTCAGGCTTTCCAGAATCAGCAGGATAGTTTAAGCTAATATCTTTTCCCCCACTGCTAAAAGTAAAAGATGCAGAAATTGTTTTATGCCCCTTTTCCAAGTGAATATTCCTTATGATCTCTTCGGGAGACTTTGAGTAGAAAACCTTTTTCAATAGTCTCCCGTAGCCCGATTTTCCAGACCCATTTGAGCCGTAGATAATAGTAGCATTTGTGCAAACTTCTAAAATTTGATTTTCTGCCAAAGCATTTACTCCTTGAATGCTTTCTAGTTTTTTAAAGACTAAGTCCTTCTTATAGTTGTTAGTATCCCCTTTATTATAAGTAATTGTTAGACTTGGAGCTTTTGAGTCAGGCAATAGTTTAAGGTCTTCCAGTAAATAAGAGTATGCTTGATCAATATCAGTATCTGAAATAGAAGCTCCTGAAAGTATTTTCCGAGCGATGTATTTCCCCCAGTAAGGAAGACCATCAGCAAACTTCTTTATTTCCAGTTCTAAACTTTCTGCAGGTTTTTCAGATAGTTGGTTCAGGGTTGCACTCATATTCTTAGAATTGTTTAAGAAAAAACATCGCTTTTACTCCTTTAATATATTAGGATTTGTTGATTTGTCAAAATCGGTTTTTGAAGAATAAAAATTTTCAATAAAATGCTGAAGCGTTATTCTCTCTTCCTTGTCTAGCGTGATCACATTGCCCGTACCTTCGTGTATGGCTTTCCCCAAAGCGTAATTTAAAATCCTTGTGTTTTCAACATCAACTTTATTTCTTGAAATATCCGGTATTATTTTCCGCGATATGACGTTTGCTTCGATAACAACGATATCAAACAATGAAGCAATAACAGGTATATCAAAAACAAAGTCTTTGATAAGCACATTTCGAATATACAACTCCTTCTGTTTTGATGGTGTATAAAAATGGTACTTAAAAACATCATCATCATCTGTTTTCTTAAAGGGTAAATAAAGATTGTTTTTAAAGCCTTCGAATAAATTTATTGATTTTACGAACGTTTGCGTTTTGCAAGATGAACAGTGCCCCAAAGAGACTAAATCATGAAATGAAAAATATGTAAAAATATCGTCTCCGGATTCAACTTCCTTTTCTTCCAAAGATTCTTGAGCTTCTTTCTTTAGTATTATGGTAATCCATCTAAGATCCTTTTCCATTTTTCGTATAACCTCCGCTATATCATCATTTGTGAATTTCATTCCACTTAAATAATTTTCTTGCATAGCGGATTCGACGATCGGTACAGATAAATATTTCAGCTCAGTATCATTAACAAAATCATCTATATTTAGCGAAACAGAGTCGTTTAGTTCTACAATTCTGTTTTCCTCTCCGTAAAGGAAAATTTCACCACTGTCAAAATTGATTTCTAGAAATTTTTTAATAAAGCTATTTTTGGGGCGAATTAAGGCATATCCTTCAATTTCATTTAAATAATCTCGTAATTCAATTCTGATAAGGCCTTTTTCTTCATTAGGTTTTAGCCGTGGGGGTTTGTTAATTATTTTTAAGCTTACTGGGTCTGCATTGAGTAATTGAAATTCAATCCCATCAATCAAAAAGAAATTTTCCAAAAATTCTCGAACTTGGTTTATATTATTCTTAAAAACTGACAAAAATTGGCTGTAGTTTAGGATAACCTCGGTGCCCTCAAAAACAACATCCTCTTCTTCGGTCAAAGACGTATATTCATTTCCTTTTTCAAGTTCGATTTTATACTTATTCTTTGATTGATAGTGCCTTGTTATAACAGTAACCTCATCGGAAAGCATAAAGCAAGACAAAAAACCAATACCAAAATTCCCAATAGGCTTGTATTTAAAATCCCGCAGTAAAAAATCCCTGGAATTATAATATGAAACACCAATGTTTAAAAAATGTCTTTTAATAATTTCAAGGGACATTCCTGTGCCATTGTCTTTAATTATGGCTTGATTTTTTTTCTGGTTTAGAACCACTTTAATTTTGGGCTGGTACACATCCTCGCCAAATTCGTGTTTGTCGGATTGGTTTTCCTGTCGGGTTATACAAGCATCCATTGAATTTTGGATTAGTTCACGTAATCCAAGTGATTTAGCACCATATATTTTTTCACCCATTAACAAAGAACTAATGGCCTTAAATTGCAAAGTCATTTTGTAGTCAGAAAATGTATAACCTTCAGTTTGTATAATAATTTCAGGGTTAGTGTCGTAGGATAGATTATACTTCAAAGGCATTTGGCTAGCCATATTCACCACGTTAACCAGTTCTTCTTTTACCCAACCTATGTATTCCAGAATTTTCCTGTGGATTGATGCGCTTGTTGCCTTACCTTGAAATACTATCTTTTTTTGATTTGTTTTTTCGTTAAGAACAATTTTATTATTATTATAAATAACGAAGTGTTGCTCCCATTCTTCAGCGCTAATTCCCTTTGGCGCAATTAGACGAAATAAATTATAAGGAGTTCTATTACTGTCAATGTCAAGAATATCAGCCAATCGTAATATACAAGCTATGAACTGGGCATTAAATTGATAATCACCCATAACCTCGTTATTTCTAAGGTTTTTTCTGATCCAATCAAAGTCCTCCGTGTGGCTTTGACAAATAAGTGCCAACTCCTTGGCAAAGGATAAGGACGTTAAAGTTGGGATTAAAAATAAGCCTTCTAAATTTGTCAATATATATCTTGAGGAAAGCGAAGCATGTATTCTTCTTATATATTCTTGCAGGGCAAGATCTTCATCTCCATTTACAAGTTTCAGCATAGCAGAAAACTTGATATCGCAATACTCAAATGAATCTGATTTGATGAGATAAATATCCTCTTCGCTCACGGCCATCCCAATATCGTGCAAGAGGGCTGAGTAGATTAATAACGTTATCTCCAAATCGCTTAATTCTTCATTTTTGTTTACCAATCCTCCCATATATTTAATAATTCTATAAGAGTGGCCAACATTATGAAGTGTATAGTTAGGAAACACATGTTGTATTCTGTGATTTAATACATCTTTCACCTGGTCATAGACTTCTTTTACTTTCGGAAGAAAAGGGCTTTTTTTGTCTATCAGATATTTAACAAGCGGCAACTCTTCAAAACACAGATTGGTATCAATTCCAGCGTCCATAAAATATTTGGTTTTAATATTGGGCTTTTTTATCAAGGTCTGTTTTAAAATTACGTTATCAACTTCACGATAAATTACCTTATAAAGAGCAATTGCAAATTGTTCTTATGCACTTAATCTAAAAAGAGAAACATTTTTTTAAATTTATCTTCCCTTTGATTATCACAATTTAGTAACTACTTTTTCAACACCTCTACTTTCAAATATAATTCTAATATCTCACTATATAAGGGATGTCTGACTGCATTTGATGGCACTGAGTTATCAATTCATCTTTATATTTATTTTCTCTCGGGTATTCATAACCCTATCCACCTTATCCTCACGAATCGCCTTTGCTTCCAACTTGATTATTGGAAAGTCCCCCAAATAAAAGATTATAGCCATCTTGCCCTTTTAAGGCAGCAAAATTGCGGAAATTCACCTTAAATTTATTCTGTGGAATATAACCCATGCCGATAGCTTGCTGTTTGCAATAATATCTTGGAAAATTGCGTGCTCATTCATCAACTAAAGCAATTTATTCTTATAAGTGAATATCTAATTCCTGCTGTGTGATCTTGGCTATCTTCTGTAATTTGGGAATATCTTGTAATGGCTTCAAATCGCCAGCGAATATGCAGTTGTAAATTTCATCAAAACCTGCATAAGAGCGGATAAAAGAATTTATTTCTTTGTTTTTCTCAAAGAATTCTTTTCTTGACTTCTTGACTCGTGAAAAGCGGTCAAATATAGAAATCAATCCCTGAAAAGAACTTTTATGGTTCACGTATTCAAAGATAGTTTGAAGACTGACAAACTGCACTTCTTTTATATTGTAGCTATTGTGAAAATCAATCGGAAGATTTCGTCTAAATTCACGATTAAGATAATCCCCAATACCTGGCAAAGTCAGGTTGAATTCTGAGTGTACGATTACTGGATAGACATCGACTTTTTTTTGAGAAAGATGTGTATTGTAATATGGGTCAAATTTGAAGGCTTTAGCTTTTAGTTTTTGAAGCTGGTTTTTAAACTGATTGATTCCTTTTGCTTTTCCTTCTTCGTTAGCAATAAACCGATGATGGATATATTTTTTAATATTTTCGAAATTGGGGTTATCAGAAAGGTGCGCCGGAAACAAATAAGCCTTGAATTCAAATAAGATAATTGATTTGTTTCTTCGGTAATAAGCATCTGGCATTCCATCTTCGCCTTCGTCAAAATGTAGAATATCGTATTTTCCAATCTGTAGCTCGTTTAATAGACCTCTGAATAATTGCTTTTCGAGAACTTCGGATGCTATAGTCGAACAATAGGTTTCAAACGAAATCTTGTTTTTCAGCTTTGTGTTTCTAAACAACTCAAAGAAAGGTCCTTTGTAATGTTTCTTATTGAAAATCGTTTCGTCAATGATCAGATATCTATTTTCACTTTTGAATATAGGAAACCTCCTGATATTGTCAATAAATATCAGATCTCCGCCTATACTTTTGTTAATGCTCCAACCATCCAAATGTAACGGTGAAACACCTTTATCAATATGTATCCAGCTCAACTTGGTAAACGCTTCAGCTTCATTGTAGTTTAGTGTGGTCATAGAGAGTTGGTGAATACTGCCTATAAATTGGCTCAGGTTTGGAAACGCAAACGATGAAATATACTCCCGTAAATAGTCCCGATAGTTATCAAAGCAATACTTTACAAACATCAGTAATTTCAGCATTTCAAAACGGATATTGCTGTCCTCATTAAACTCGTACTGTGTGATATTGGGTGTCCAGATTAGCCGGTAATCGCGAAGGTCATCTTGGTGTTGTTTTGCTTCTTTCAGAAGTTCATTGTCCTTGGCATTGACCTCATCAATTACCAAAAGATAAGCCATCAAAAAATCGTGTTCGTGTTGCGGTATATCCTGGTATCCTGGTATATCTCTATAGGTGTTTAATTCTTTCAATATCAGAGTGAGCAAATATCTCCTGCCAAAAACATCGTCATTGTATTGTCCATTTTTTTTTCTGAATACCCCATATGCCGCATTTAGACAGTTATTCTGTTGTTGTGTAAACCTTTGGGATACAAGGTCACGTAACCTTTTTTGATTATGCTTTTCTGAGATTGGTGCATTCAACTCATTATTCAGAGCTACAGCAATTTCAATAATGACCCTTGATGGCATAGATTGCACCAATTCCTCATAAGTTGCGTTAGGTTCGCCAAACAATTCCCGATAGCCAGGTACAAGAATCATATTCATGAGAGATCTATTTGCAATACTTAAAAGTAGTCAAAAGTCGAAGATAACAGAATTAAGAAGGAGGTTGTCCGCAACTTTTTAGAGTACTTAAACCAGGTTCTCTTCGCTTTAATTTTCAATTAATTATAAAAAAAGTCTGTCAAAAACTAAGAGATCATTTTTGTCTATTTAACAAGGATATTCCATGTTAGGGCTCCTGAATTTCAATATTAGTAAGATTACATTGCGTAATAAATTCTCTGATACAGTTCCGCACCTCATTTATCACAATCATCCAAGATATTTGATCACTTATATTTGAGCTGCTTTCATTACCAGTTCTTGTTATCTTCACATTGAAGGTATCTTTACCCAAATCGTTTTCAGTTTGACTTAAATCTTGTTGTCCCCTTATATTTAAATTAAGTAAGAGTAGTAAAACAATCGCCAGTCCCTGCTTTAGTCTTATTTGGTGCAAAGTTAGATTCATGAATTTTTAAACTTATTATGAAAAATTGAATAAAATAAGTTCCAGTATCAATTGATTGAAGGTTGCTTCATCTATTAGTTCTTTATTAGCCATTTTGCTTAGCTTGTCATAAGCATCTTTATATTCTCCCATTATTTATAAACTGTAAGATTGATTATATAAATCCATCAACTATTCTTTTGTCGGGATATTGTCTTACCCTACTTTAAATTTTGCTTTTACTAATTAAAGAAAACTGGAACTCTAAAATGAATAGATCCCGCAGCCTGTTGCCCGAAACGGATTGACGGGAATAAAATGGACGGAAACCGGCTTTGGGCAAGTGGCTGCACCGCTTCCCTGCGCAGCGGTTTTCCGACCAGAGGAAGGAATACCGCTGCGCCGCGCGGGGTCGGCTTTAGGCGACCTTTATAGGTTGGGTAATGAAGTTGTCAAGGTTGTGAAAAAAGCCCCTGTTTTCGGTCATTCCGTGGCGGAAAAGGCTCCATAGCAGGGAGCAACCCATTTGGGCAAGAGAGGAATTAATATACAGGTCTTGCTTGTCCAGAGCTTCGGCCAGTGAGCAGCTTGGGGTGTGGTCGGATTCCTCGGATTGTTTCAGCAGTTCGCCATATTCATCCGTAATAAATGGCAGGCTTGCAACCGCCTGATATTTTTCAGACTGTGGTTGTTTGATTTTTCCGATAGTGGATAGTAGCACTTGCCCTGTGGATTGGCTATTACCGAAATCCATCCAATATTTGGCTTGGTTGCGGTATGCCCTGTTATTATTTAGTCCTTTAAGTATTTCAGCTATTTCAAACCGTGCCTTCACGCTGTCAACGCAGGAGATGTAAATACCTGCCTGTGCGTGTTCGGGCAACCTTTCCAAACTATCTCTCTCAAACTTTGTGGTTTCAGCTTTCCAGTTCGTGCCAGCCCATCTGTTGGAACGGTTTATCAGGGCAACGGACTTATATAGCCCTACCTCACATTCAGCAAATCTTTGTCTGCCTAAATTGGCATCTGTTACTATATCATCATCCCAAAGCCTGACCGCTAACCCTGCATGTCCCAATTCATTCAGGCTGTAATTCATTTCTACCACTGCGGTCAATACTTTTGAACCTGTACCTCCTGCTCCAATAAGATTTACCTCTATCGGATTAGTGGGAGCAATCAGGTCATTATCGGTAAAGTGTACTTTTAATTTTGGTGTCTTCATCTTAAAATATTTTTGATTGTCCTGTTATTCTTCTTTAATATTTCTTTTGGAAACCGCTCGCCTGTCTTCCGCAGCTTCTTCCACAGGCTCACACAGTTACCCTGTATTGGATTGTGGTTCTGCATCAGGTGGCTGAAATAGCTGTTAAAGAAATAAGTTTCCCATGCGGCAGTAAACTCTTCCAATGAAGCAGTTTTTTTGATGTTCACATCTACCGTACCCATACAAACCTTACCATCAGCATAGACATTGAAGAAAGGTGCATGATAAAGCGTTGTACTTTCGGTGGGTCTCCTGTCACTTTTAAGAGCATAGATATACAGTTTATATTTACTGGCTATCCATAGCAAAGGCGGCACGTTTGCCTTACCATTGGGGATACCCAAACTGCCAATGAAAAAAAGATCTTTACAGGCTGCCTTTGTAAACCATATCACCTGCCCGTTGTGTGATGGGTCTAAATAAAGAATGTTATTTGCTATAATGCCTTTGGGTTTCAGGAATGCCCTGTTGCTTTCCCCTGCGGTATCCAGTGCTTTAGCCATTTGCTGCGCTTCCCTTACACTAAGCGGGTGCGCATTTACGGGATTACCGTTCCTGTCCATATCAAAGTATTCCACATAACTGGTCTCTTCGTTTTTAATCGTTTCGTAGATCACCAATGCTCCTTTGGGATGATACAGCGTACCGATATTTTCTGTTAAGTCTTTCATCTTAATTATTTTTACTCGTTGTTCAAGAGATAACACAAGTCCCCTAACAGCGGGAATAGCCTGTTCTCAAAATCAAGGTTATCATGTTCTGCTGATGCATCGCCAAAGTGCTTGGATATAGCAGGCTCATCTATTTCACGATATTCTCCAAAATCAGTATTGATACATTCTTCCAGTGTGTTGTAAAGCCACCCTTTGCTATCTGCTATAAAGGATATGTATTTTTCCATCGTGAGCACTTCATCCTCTTTCCCTGAATCTTCACAGGCATATTTTGCATGCGCAAAAATGCTTGTTTCAGGAAAATCATTAAAGAGAGCGAAAGCTCCTATTGCAAGCTTCAAACACTCCTTATCAAAATCATTCTTTGGTTGGAACGCATTAATACGGTTTTTAAATACACTAAGATTTTTCCGGTTACATATTTTTTGTTCCATCCGGTTACCAATCCATTCACCTGCTTTTATCTCTCTTTTGTAAACCATATTGTTTTCTTCGTCCTCTTCCTGCTCTACCCAATCGGCAAGCATTTCATATTGCCAATAGAGGTATGTATCTTCCTGCCTGTAATAAGGTATGCCGGCTATCTGATACAAATAAGTGAACACACACAATAGCAGCAAAGCTGCCCTATGGGTCTTTTTGTTTTTCAGCATGCGATACAGCGGTATCACAGCAATATAATACAGGGTTGTCCCTGTATTATACCGTTCTTCACTAAGAAAAAATATATTTTCGTTATCATCCTGTATCAGCCTCAAACTGTTACGGCTTTTCACCGTCTTTTTTAAGTAAGCTTCTGCTTCCCAAACCGAGAAAGCAATGTTATAAGGATAACCGAACAGCCGTGTATCTGTCGGCTCAAAACCGTTGTAATGCTGTGCAACGGCACAAAGAGAGCGGTAAAAATCATCTTCTGCTTTCTTTATTTTCTCAAGGGGCTGTACCGTTTGCATAGCCGCCAGCTTTGGCAAAAAGCGGCATCTTAAAAAACCATTGGCAGCATTTGCACCGGCACAGATTTTCGCTTGTCTTTGCTTATTTCGTGTGCATCTTTGGTGCTTTGTACCCACGCGATAAATTCGCTCACCTGTTTGTGTAGTTTTCTTTGCCTTTGCTTTTCGGGTATTTTGATTGTACCCGATATTATATTCTGTTGCATATTCCATTGCTTTCGTTTTAAGATTAACCTTTTGTTCCCATCACACTTTCAAAACGATATTGTACCGTATCATTTTCAATTCGTGGTGCGGATATTCTGGCTGTGGTGAGAACAGGATAAGTATTGGCATAAAAGTTCATCACCGATTCCACGCTCCATGACGGTTCAGGGTCAGTAAGCTGTATTTCGCTCCCGTTTTCTTTCAGCAGGAAAACCCTGTCTAATTGCTTTGCTACTAACATGACTTTTTGTTTTATAGATTAATGATTTGTTTCTTCATCTTCTTCCCAATCATCATCGGTTGGTTCAATACCCTCATCGCTATCTTCTTCCGAAATCGCCTTATCCCTTTGTGGCTGCTCATCAGCTACAGGTGCTGTAGTGTTACCAAACAAGTCAGGGGCGAATTTTTTGGATAAGGCGGATTTTCGTTTGCGGATGGCTTCTGCCTGTTCGGGATATTCAGAAGGTTCCGGAACTTTCATCCACGCATCCCTGTATTTCCTTTCTTTCTCCAGTTCCTCTACTTTCTGCATGGCTTCCCTGAATTTCTTTTCCCTGGCTTCTTTTTCTTTACGTTCCCTGTCCGCTTTTTCCTTTTCCATTGCCGATTGTTTTTGAGCTTCTTCCAACTGCTTCATATAGGCTTCCATATTCACCATTAAGCCGGAAGCAGTTTGAATAGGTGTGGCCATTTGGTCAAAGAAACCATTGTCCAGTTCTTCGGCACTTCCTCTAAGGTTAAAAGGCATGATCAGTTTCCTCGCATCATCACCGCATTGTTCATTGTTGAGCATGACAGATGCTATCCAGTTATTCTCTGCTCCCTTACGTATAGTTAGCTGCAGGTCGCCTGTTATATTCAGTGCAGCTACGCTGCTGAAAAAATTAGTTGTTTTCATTTTCTTAAGATTTTTTGTTTACATAATTCTATACTGCCCTGTATAGTTTTATTCCTGTACTACCTTAGCTGCAAAGCCATCCCGCCAAGCCCCACAGCATCAGCACTAAGGCTGCCCATTTCAATATCCATTCTACAAAAAGGGTAACCAGCCCAGTGAAATAGTTATTGAAATGTTGTAAGCCGCCCCACCCTCTGCGATTGAATTGACGCATACCGACAAACAGCCTTATTGCCAAACCGATAAAAAACATAGCCGGATAAGGCACACTCTGAAATAGTTTTATCAGCGTTTCCATGGGCTATGCTTTAAGAGTTGAATAACAGATCAATAGCTAAGACCAATTTGCGGTTACTGTGCTTCCGTGTAGTAGTATATAAGTTCAGGCAAAGCATCATGTAAAATGCAAGATGCCCGTCAAACAGTTGGTCAGCAAAAAGGCCGCTGTTTGTATGCAGGCGTTTACCATATTGATCTATTTTATTCTGCGCCTCTCCTGCAAGAGACAGCCAGTCATTAGCGGTCAGGAATCCGTTGAGGTGATGGTTGCGCACCATGTCCACATTTCCTTTAAGAATCACAGCTACCTTGTTCGTGTATTCCAATAATGCCGGAATTTCCTGTGGAAAGAGTTCATGTAACATCCCCGCTTTCTCTACGTTCGTTAAATATTTAAACGGTTTCATAATTCAATATTTAAAAGTTAAAAGTTAAGGACGGGCAGGCTGGCTGCCCGTCCTGTAGTCATCAGTTGAGCGCAAATACATCAGCGCCATCCTTTGCAAATGCTGTACAGAGGTCAAATGTCTTTTGAGCTTTTCCCTGGGCTGTCCCACCCATTACAATGGATTGCAGCTTGCTTTCATCGTCCTTATAATTGCGTACATTCTGATAGTAGCCTGTTACGCCATTGTAAGCCCCGAACAGGGTTCCTTTGGTGGTGTTCATCTGTTGTGTATCTGCCATCATTGCGTAGGCAAAGGCATCTTCCACCGTATTTTTGAACATGGTAGACAGTTCATCCTCTGCGCCTTTTTTAAGTGCGTCCAATGTTTCCTTGTTGGGGCAAAGCGCCAGTTGAATCAGTTTCTTTACCTCGGCGTCACAGATAGAAACCTTTGTCCATTGATTGAATATCCCTTCCAGTTGAATGCTCAACTGGTTAGCCAGTCCCATTACTTTGTGGGCATTTTCCAAACGTTGCTTTGCACCGGCTGTATGGCGTATGCGCATTACATTAGACATATTGCTTAATGCTGCATTGAGCGTGTTCTGACAAACGATGCGTACCGGTGTAAAGGCTGCTGTAATGCTTCCGGTTCCATCATGAGAAGTTGTGAGAAAAATATACTTTTCGGTAACATCATCGCCATTGCCTACACGGATATAGTCAGGAAGTTTAGCGGTAATAAATATACGCTCCCCATTACCCAATGCGCCTGCGGTCTCGTATAGAATGCCGTCGCCGCCACCTACAATGGCATCAAAAAAAGCAAAGGCGTCAGCATTCTGTACTATCTGATAATCCTTTCCCACTACGCCGAAAACCTGATTGGTATCGGTGCGCATGGTGGCGAAGTTGTCGGGCAGTAAGATGTTACCCCCTTCTTTTATTTCACCGTCATCGCCTATACTTATATCTCTGCCACGGGTGTATAAAGAAGATTTGACAACCTCGAAATCAAGTCCTGCATATTTAATGGCTTCGGCACTGGTAGGATATTGTTCTACTATTTGCCCCAAATTGTGCCATGCTTTTTGTTGTACGCTAAAGAAGCTGTATTTGCCTGTGTGTTCGTTATAATTAAGATTGTGTGCCATGATAAAAAATTTAAAAGCTGATGAATGAGTGATTAGAAGGGCAAGTCTTCCTTGCCATGGTTAGCAGGTGCTATGGGATTATTTCCGCTACCGTCCGCTACGGTTTCAGGTCGCCTGCCACCCCCGTAGAATTTGATTTGTGAAGTGTGAAAATGGAGTGCCGCATGGGCTTCACCATCCCCGCCAATCCATGCCCTTGCACTCGCTCTGCCGGAGAGTTCCACCAATGTACCTTTGGTGAGCACTTTAGCCACATTTGTTGAAATCCAGTAAGCGCAATTGAAATACTCGGTGTGTTCCACCCGTTCGCCCTGTTTGTTGCGGTAGCTGTCGTTAACCGCTACAGAAAAATTCACTACCTGCCGGTCCGGCTGGCAGCCCTGCTTGTCACCCGGCAAGGTGCTGATTTGTGCGTCCCTTGCTAATCTGCCAATGATGTTCATGATTTAAAATTTTAATTGTGAAACATTTTGTTTGATTCTTTTTCACCCGACTGCCCGAAAGAGCATTTTTTCAAAAGAAAAAGGGAAAAAAGAAAGCAGCATAACAGTGCGGGATATGCGATAGACCAAAAGGAAACGGAATAAGTCCCGAAGGGTGGATTGGTGAGGCACGAGACAATCCATTATGCCGTAGTCTTTTGGTTGGGCTGTGCGGCGGCATCCCGCACTTATTTAGCTGCCTTTTTGCCCGTTTCGTTGAAAAATGTGGCAGCAGTTTGGTTACGATTTATTCCATTAAGAGATGAAGATGTCCTGAGCAATAAAGCATGAGGGGGGTGGAAGGCGGCGAGAACCGAGCCGGTCACGATGAAAGAGAGACGGAAGCGAAGCGTACCCTGAAATGACCCGATCCGAAGGGGCATGCCCTACTGATCTTTTTATATTTTAAATTTGTGGCAACCATTGTATATGAACAGAGCATCAAGAAATTTAAAAATCATTCGGGCACCAAGAGAGAAAGTTTACCGTGCCTTTACAGACAAAAAAGCATTAGAGTTCTGGCTCGCCCCCAATAACATGACCGGTAAAATCCATGAATTTGATTTAAAGCCGGGAGGTGGCTACAATATGTCTCTTTATTATCTTGACGATGAAACAGCAGGCAAGACGTCAGGGAACGAAGATCGTTTTTCAGTAAAGTTTGTTGAGCTCAAACCGTACGAAAAGATTATTCAGGTAATTCATTTCCAATCAGACAAAAATGAGTTTACGGGCGAAATGACAATGGAAGTGTTTTTAGAAGAATATGAAAACGGCTCAACAAAAGTGACCATTGTTTTTAAAAACATTCCCATCGGCATTGAACCGAAGGATAACGAAGCAGGAACGGAACAATCACTTGAAAAGCTGGTTCGTTATATTGACAACAATTAACATCTAATAGCAAAAAATGGTTGTGGCAAATAACAATTACTTAGAACTGATGGAGAACTTCATTGCGATTACAATCTTTCCAAATAATAATTTTTGGATTACATATTACATTCAGCTAAATCAATTCAAATTCCGTATTCGTAGGGTGTTACCCCTACCTTTTGTTTAAACAATCGGGTAAAATGCTGCGGGTATTTAAACCCCAGTTCATAAGTAATTTCACTGATGGATTTGCCAATATCAAAAATTCTTTCTTTGGCTACATTTTGAATGTATTGCTGTGCAGATATGCCTGTTTCTTTCTAGAGCCAACCAATTAACAATAGATTTTTATACTTCAATGGTGACAATTTTGTCACCATTGTTTTTGGTAATAGGCGAATATTATAGCCTAAAGCAACTCACGGAAACGACAGCACAGCAGCACATTTACGATAAGTTAATCGAAAAAGCAAAAGAAAAACTTTCTACCACTGAACTTTCTGTAAGTGAAATTGCTTATGAGTTGGGATTTGAGTATGCTCAATCATTCAACAAACTATTTAAAAACAAAACCAATCTTTCGCCTTTGGGCTTTCGGCAATCGTTTAACTGAAAAAGAGAACCAGTAAAGCCAATCCACCATCCCAAACAATTTGACTGTTCAAAAGAAATTTCATTTAGACTACAATAACAGCCGTTTTGGATACATCTGTTCCTTAAGGGTGCCGCATCTTTGTATAAACAAAAAAGTAAAAAAATGAAAATCGTTTTAACAGGCTCATTGGGCAACATTGGCAAACCACTTGCAACGGAATTAATTGTAAACGGACATTCGGTAACCGTTATCAGCAGCAAAGCCGACAAACAGAAAGACATTGAGGCCCTTGGTGCAAAAGCATTAATCGGTTCAGTAGAAGACATCAATTTTCTAACAACAGCTTTTGCAGGTGCCGACGCGGTGTACTGTATGATACCTTTCAATTTTATGGAAGAAGACCAAACAGCTTATTTCAAAAATATTGAAACCAATTATGTACAGGCGATCAAACAAAACGAAATTGAGAAAGTTATATTTCTAACCGGTTGGGCGGCTGATACGGAAGACTCTTACCTGCTTAATCAGCTATCAGACAGAACGGTCATCGAACTGCGTCCCGGTTCTTTTTACACCAATTTTTACAATGATATTAAAACCATAAAAGAATATGGTGCGCTAATGGGAGGCTATGGCGGGAATGATAAAATTGCTTTTGTTTCACCAAATGATATTGCGGATGTGGTTTTTGAGGAACTGACTTCTGCGTTTCAAGGGAAAAAATCCCGCTATGTGGCAAGCGAAGAATTAACCTGCGATGAAGCTGCAGCAATTTTAGGCGAAGCCATTGGCAAGCCTGACCTGAAGTGGATTGCGTTGTCAGAAGAGCAATTACTCAACGGATTAATTCAATCAGGCTTTCCACAACAACTTGCACATGAATTTGTAAGAATGCAGGCCGAGACACACAGCGGAAAAACATTTGATAATTATCTGAAACACAGACCTGAATTGGGAAAAACAAAATTGAAAGCGTTTGCTGTGGAGTTTGCAAAAGCATACCATCAACAATAGTTTATCTTTGTATATGGCACATACAAAACCACATAGGATAAAAACAATCAGCGAATTTCACAAGTTGAGAGGTTTGCCCAAGCCTGAACACCCTTTGATTAGCATCGCCACAACGGGCGATTTTACCAAGCTTCCCGACCAAATCACTATGAATGTGGTATTTGATTTTTATTTTATTGCTTTGAAACGTATGAAAGGTGTGAAGTATAAATACGGACAACTGCATTACGATTTTGATGATGACGGCGTGCTGTTCTTTATGTCGCCCAATCAGGTGCTCGAACTTGAAATTATTGAAGAAGAAAATGCTGAAAAGCAACCAGGCTGGATATTACTCATTCACCCCGACTTTATTTGGAATACGCCATTGGCAAAAACAATTAAGCAGTATGAATTTTTTGATTATTCGGTAAATGAAGCATTACTGTTATCAGAAAAAGAAGAAAGAACACTCAACGGCATTATTGAAAACATACGTCAGGAATATCATTCAAACATTGATAAATTTAGCAAACAAATTATTATCACGCACCTTGAAAATTTATTGAGCTATTCCGAACGGTTTTACAACCGCCAGTTTATCACAAGGGAAAAAGCCAATCATCAAATTTTAGAACGTTTGGAAAAATTGTTGGCGGATTACTTTAACAGTGACGATTTGGCAATAAGAGGCTTACCATCTGTTCAATATGTTTCGCAAGAACTAAATGTGTCGCCGAGTTATTTAGGTAATTTGTTGCGAACGGTAACCGGTCAAAGCACCCAACAACACATCCACGACAAACTGATAGAAAAAGCGAAAGAAAAACTATCAACCACAAACCTTTCCGTAAGCGAAATTGCCTACGAATTGGGTTTTGAACATTCACAATCGTTCAGCAAACTATTCAAGACAAAGACAAACGTTTCGCCTTTGGGGTTTCGGCAATCGTTTAACTGACAAAGAGAATTAGTAAAGCCAATCCACCACCCCAAACAATTTGACTGTTCAAAAGAAATTTCATTTAGGCTACAATAACAGCCGATTTGGATACATCTGTTTTTTAGGGATGCCGCACCTTTGTATAAACAAAAAAGTGAAAAAATGAAAGTATTTGTAACAGGAGCCTCGGGCTTCATCGGCTCTGCGGTAGTCAGTGAATTAATCGGTGCAGGGCACCAGGTAATTGGTTTGGCACGATCGGAAAAATCTGCAAAAATTGTCCGTGATTTGGGTGCGGAAGTTTTAAACGGCAGCCTTGACGATCTGGAAATCTTAAAGCAAGGTGCTCAAAATGCTGACGGTGTTGTTCACTGCGGATTTAACCACGATTTTATGAAAGGTGGACAATCCACATTTATAGAGGCAACGGCAACAGACAAAAAGGCTATCGAAACACTGGGCGGAAAACTAATTGGCACAAATAAAGCAATCGTAGTCACTTCGGGAATGTTGGGCTTGCCACTCATCAATGGATTTGTAACGGAAGAAAGCACCACGCAACATTCGCCAAGAACTTCGGAAGCAACAGCTTTATCACTGGCAGAAAAAGGCGTTAATGCTTCTGTCATTCGTTTAGCGCCGTCCGTTCACGATAAAGGAGACTATGGCTTTATTCCATTTATTATTTCACTTGCACGTAAAAATGGTATTTCCGCTTATCCCAACGAAGGTGAAAATCATTGGTGTGCTGTGCATCGTTTGGACGCTGCAAAAGCCTTTCGTTTAGCGATAGAAAAAGGCTATAAAGGTGCTTTGTACAATGTTGTTGGCGACAAAGGCATTGAACTGAAAACAATCACAACCCTAATTGGCGAAACGTTGAACTTACCTGTAAAATCTGTGTCAGGCGATGAATTAGCGAAACACTTTGAGTGGATGAGTAATTTCATTACGATGGAAAGTATGGCTTCAAATTTCAAAACACAAGCGCAATTAGATTGGCAACCTACACACATCGGCCTGTTGGAAGATATGCAACAAAATTATTTTTAAATTTGTTTATGGAATAACGGCAAAGTACGCAGCAACACCAACACCAAAAATGTAAGAGGTTTATCCGCTGCGTTCTGTTATTACCATACTTCGTTAAGAGCTTTCCATTTCTATCCATCATAAAGCGAACATCCGCGACAAACAGTTGGAGTATTTTGTAATTTTATATACTCATAAATTAACAACAATCATAAATCGACTGTAAACAATGATAAACGAATGGGACACTTTCAAACATCTTTTTAAACGGCGGGAAGTTCCTGCCAAAACAATCCTTTTACAGGAGGGAGAAATTTCGAGAACAATGTTCTTTATTGAGAAAGGTTGTTTGCGGACTTTGGTTAATAATGACGGTAAAGAAATTACTACCCAATTTTTCTTTGAAGGCGATAAAGTGTCTTCCATTGAAAGTTTCAGAACGAACCAACCGAGTTTATATAGTATTGAAAGTATAGAATCCTGTATTTTGCAGACAATTTCACAACAAGACTTTCAAAATGCTTTAGAAAATTTTCCCGAAATCAAAGAGGAAATGCAGGAGCATTTATTCAAAAGACTTTTGCAAGCTCAAAAAATTTTCTATTCCTATCTTAAAAACAACCCCCGGCAACGCTACGAAGAGCTTATTGACGAACATCCCCATATTATCCAGCGTATTCCACAACATTATATCGCTTCCTATTTAGGCATTACTTCTGTTTCATTAAGCAGAATACGAAACAGGCGATAAGTTCATCTCTTTACAATTGTTATCGTTCAGGCATTTGCTACTTCTCAACTTTGCAGTATAAAATTAAGCAAAGTAGAAAATGAAAGT
>CAYVEI010000076.1:0-12655 GCA_964450515.1 uncultured Terrimonas sp.
GCCTTGTCTATATTTTCGCAATCTTTGGAATCAATAATCAGCATAATGTAATATACCTCCTTTATCGGTTTTAAGGAGCGCAAAGATAATACAAGAAAACTAAAATCCAAAGCAAATTCAAAAATTCAACAGGGTACACTAATTTGCGTTTATGTTTACAGGCATCATTGAATCGGTAGGCAGCGTTATTTCGGTACAGCATGAGGGCGCCAATAAGCAATTTTGGATCACTTCACCCCTCAGCGCCGGGTTTAAGCCCGACCAGAGCATCGCCCATAACGGCGTTTGCCTTACCGTTGAAGCCGTTAAGGATAATACCCACCGGGTTACCGCCGTGCAGGAAACCCTGCAAAAAACCAATATCGGCGAATGGAAGCCCGGCAACTACATCAATCTTGAACAATGCTTAACGCTGAACAGCCGCTTAGACGGACATATTGTACAGGGGCATGCAGATACAACCGCTGTTTGTATAGCAAAAGAAGCCCGGAACGGAAGCTGGGAATACCATTTTCTTTTCCCTGAAAAATTTGCTCCCCTGATCATTGAAAAAGGCTCTGTTTGTGTAAACGGCATCAGCCTTACCGCTTTCGATGTAACCTCAAGCAGCTTTGCAGTGGCCATCATTCCCTATACCTATGCGCATACCAATATGCAGCAAGTAAATACGGGAGATTCCGTGAACATTGAATTTGATATGGTAGGAAAGTATGTGGTGCGGAGGATGGAAAATACGGGGAACTAAAGTAATTCAGCATGAATGATATTACTCATTGTCACATTAACAAATTTTCAGCCTTATTGAATAACTTACCAATTAAGGAGCTTAGTCCGGACTCATATTTAGGAGCTTATTTAGAACACCTTGTTGTTAATAATCAATTTTTCCTGCATATTTATGCATCAGTACTCAATCAGCTATTACATAAAGGCAACAAACCTAAAGAACAAATTACGCTGGTTGATTATGGCGCCGGTAATGGATTGCTGGGGTTGTTTGCAAAGTATTGCGGTTTTGGCAAGGTAATCCTCTCAGACATATCGCCTGTATGCTGTCAGTCGCAGAGAATGCTCTCAGAAAAAATCAGTATCTACCCGGATGATATAATTTGTGGCGATGTTGATTCTTTGGAAGAAAGTTTAGCCTCTCCCCCCGATGCCATAATAGGCACTGATGTAATTGAGCATATTTATGACCTGGATTTGTTTTTTTCAACATTACAAAGGTTGAATAAACCCCTGGTTATTATTTTTACAACGGCTTCAAATGAAAAAAACTGGTTGAAAAAAAAATGGCTGATGCGATTACAAAAAAAAGACGAATGGGAGGGTTGGAAAAAAAGCGAGCATAACCAGGCAATACCTCCATTCAGAGAAACAAGAGAAGCCATTATCAGGGAAGCTTTGCAGTGCCCCGAACCTGCTTCTGTTGAAGCGCTCGTAACCGGTACCCGGGGATTGCGCAAGGCAGATATAATCGGCGCATGCAAAATATATGAGCAAAAAAATATTTTGTCTGTGCAACCTGAACATCCCACAAATACGTGCGACCCAATAACCGGGAGTTGGACAGAAAGATTGTTGACATACATCGAATATAGAAACCTTTATGAGAAATACGGGTTTTCTCTTGATATAAAAAATGGGTTTTATAACGAATACCAGAAAAATCCTAAAGGGCTTATATTACGATGCATGAATACTTTAATCCGGCAAGTCGGAAAAGCCGGATGCTTTTTTAGCCCCTATATTATTTTAACCGGAATACGCAGATAAATTGGAAGCCTGAAATACCATTTTCGTTTCCTGAAGATTTGCTCCCCTGATCATTGAAAAGACTCCATTTGATGGAAAATATATGGTGAGGGGAGATAGACCTTCCGAAAAATCATTGCGCCAGGTTCTTCCATTTCAGCGCAGGTTTTTCTATATAATTCCATGAAAACAAACAAAAAGGTATTAATATAATTATAGTTAATACAGATAGCTCTATCGGAAAAATATGATCGGCAGCATAGTGTAAAATAATACATTGCACAGGAAAAGCATAAATATATATGGAATAGGAAAAATCATTTTTTGAAAAGAAAGTCTTCCCCAATACCGGTGTGCTGTAACCAAGAAATAAAGTTAAATACGAAAAGGCGATAAGTTCGCCGGCCTTACCCAGGATTATTATATCCCTGGTAAAGTACCAGAGTATCAGCAGCACCAGCAAAATTTTAATATCCATTTTAATTTTATCCCGGATAAAAAACACAAAAGATCCCAAGAAAAAATATCCCCCCCAGGAGATATATGGCGCGAGGTAAACCAAAACGGAGGAAGTGTTAAAATAGGGAGATACCAGATAGACGAAAACAAAGAGCACCGGAAAGAGAAGATATAATCTTATCTTCTTTAGTATCCCTGTAATAAAAAAAACAGCCAATACAATATAAAACCTGAACTCAACAGGTAAACTCCATAAAGAGCCGTTTACGCCGTGTACATCAAAAACGCCCGGCAAAAAAAAACGCAATCTAACAAGTGAAATACCTCCGAAAAAGTATTCCCATGTCTGGCTTTTTTTAAAATATGCATCCGTGGAAACTTCTGTAAACACAGGTCCCAGGATAAATACCGTTAAGAAGATTAAAATGATTAACGCCGGATATATTCTCAAAATACGTTTCCACAAAAAATGCTTAATACTTGCAGAGGTATACAAGCTTTGTGTGATGAGCAGCCCGCTTATAAAAAAAAAGAAGATCAGACCAACACGGCTCAAAGAAGTAGTTCCCCCTGTTAATAATCTCAACGGCTCCTCCGCCGATCTGTTCAGCAAATCAAAAGAATGACTGATTAATACAAATACCGCGGCAAAATGCCTGAGTAATGTAATATTATTTGAGGTTCGGAACATTTGAAATGAGCTGCTACCCACGAATAGACTACTTAAAATGTTGATTAATAATAAAAGATATATCAGTTCATTCCTGCCCTATTAAGAAGAGGCGTTCTTGCACAGAACACCTCTACAGACCATCTTCCAGTTTTTAAAAAACCTATTGCCGGGATTGTATAAACTAACAAACAGGATAAAACAGGTAAATGTAGTATTTCATTTCGTGCCTGGCAATTTATAGAATTACCGCATCAAGTACATTTTTCCATAACCCTTATTAAAATATTGATCTGTATTATCGCCTTCCGCTTTATATTTATCAAGCGATTTCCCGTTCAGGTTGGTAATTACCCGGTAAAGGTATATTCCATTTGCCAGTTTCTGTCCATACTGATCGGTACCGTCCCATTTAAATGAAGTAATATTTCTACCAATTCTTAAAGGTCCAAGTTCTTCTTTAGTTATTTCCCGCACAATTTTCCCGGTTATAGTTAATACCTGAATACGGATATTCTGAGGTATATCGCTTCCCGTTAACGTAAATACAAAAGCCGTTGAGGTAGTAAAAGGATTAGGGTAATTGAACATATTAGAGATCATAGGTTTATTAATGATCTTAAACCCAACCCTGTATTCTGCCTCCCCGCTTTTGTTACCACTTTTATCTCTCCCTGAAACGATCAGTTCATAATTGCCGTCTTCCAGGAAGGAGGGATTGAAATCAATTGTTGCCGTATTATCGTTTACGCCACCTGTATTAAGGCTTGCCGGTGTAAATCTTAATGTATCATTAGTAAAAGAAAATGCTCTGAGTTGTCCATCCGGAAACATCACCTGCACTTTTATTAACGCGGTATCATCTAAGGCCAGGAATTTGTTTTCGTCCTTAAGTTTGATCAAAACATGCGGTTTCGCCGACACAATGTCATTGTTCAGTATATGAACCCCGTCAAACGTTACATCAAGCAAAGGGTTTGCATTGTCGGGCCTCACATAAAAATTATGTATTGCGTAGTTATTAAAATGGTATTGCTCCGGCTGATCTTCATCCGGATTAATTTCCAGAAATAATGAGTTTGCTCCCGGATAATCCTTAGTGTCAATTTCATAAGAAAAAATCAGCGTATCGCCGGCAACAAGTGGCTTGCGCCTGGGCAAATCAATGCTGTGCTGAACATTTTTACTGTCTGTTATTCTTGCTATCAGCTTTAAACTGTCGAAGCCGGTTTCACTGATATTCTTAAACGCTATAGCAAAAATAAACTTCTCACCCATCTCCAGTGTGTCTCTCCCTTTTATATACAAATTGGGCGCAACCGATCCTTCCGGGGGAAGCTTGCCGTTAATACGCCAATAGCCAAGCTGATAGGGTGTAGCATTAACAGAATCGCCGGTAAGCATTTTCAATTTTAGATACGGGTATGCTTTACTATCAATAAACTCAATGGTTGTATCGCGTGCATTACGAACAGTGGCTAATAATTCAATATTTCCATTGTTATTTTTCCCGTATACTTCAATTTCTGATTTATCGGATAAATCCTGATCAGCACTTTCGCCATCCCAGTGCAATGCATCCCATTTTAATGCCGGACCAAACCATGGAGATTCAACAGATCCTTTCTCCAGGAATTCTTCCAGTGTAAAATTTTCAACTATATAATCATTGGGAGCAGTACCCGTTCTCTGAAAGACCGGAGCATCCGGATCCCCTTTCTTAAAAAAGAAAAGGAAGGGGATGTTACGGGTAAAACTATCAATTTCATTTAGTCCAAAACTCTTCAGCTTATGATAGAGTGATTTGCCGCTACCCAGTGTTGCGGTATCTTCCATCCAGTTGCTGATAAACGATTGATTAGCAGGTGTAAAAGTGTTCACCGATACGCCTACCCAATAAATCATTACCATATTACCATCAGGAATGGAATCAAGCATTTGCATCGCTTTTCTGCGCTGGGCCGAATCTGCAAACTGGTAAGAAAAAGAGTAAGGTTTGAGATGACATATCGGCCTGCTACCAAACCTGCCCTCAGATGCATTAACATTAAAATTCTCCCAGGGCTTCGCCGAGTTTGCATCAAATACCACTATCTGCAAAACATTAAAATCACACATCCAGTTTGCTATAATGTCATCATTCCGACTAATCGCAATCTGAGCATCAACAAACGCAGGATACAATCCCACTTTTGCATTAATATTCACCGATTGTTTATCAAAATAAAACCGCCTGTCCTGCTTCAAAGCCATTGAATCATAGGCACTGTAGGTATGCTGAAAGTAGTGAGACTGGTTATACCCCGGTGTACTTTGTGTATTATACAGAAAAGAAGCGTTATTCCATACCGCATTATCCCCCGATGTAGTGGTTCGCCAGTAATATACGGTATTATTAACCAGGCTGATATTGGGGCGAAATTCAATAACCCCTCCTGTTCCATTTTGCGTTACCGTTTCCTTTAGCGCCGAATTGAAGAATTGGGTAGTATCAATTTCCATTACATAGTGAGAAGCTTCTTTACCTGAATGGGGAGCATACGCATAGAATGAAATCCCCGCTTTGTTAACAATAGAAAAATCATAAGGGTAAACAGGCCTTACCTCATCTTCCAGTATATAAAAAGATTTGGTAAATGTATTATTTGTTTCGCTTATTTCATCTGTCTCCTCATCGGCGTCAACCTTAATGATAAATTTATTCTCCCCCTTTTCAATTGCTCCGTTTATCGGAACCACTACTGCTATACTATCGGTATGTTTTATTGCTTCAATTCTTTTTCTAAGAACAGGAATAATACTACCATCAGGTAACTGGCGTTTGATCTCTACAGTAATGGAATCATCTACCGCTTTTCCGATATTGAAAAATTTCACCTCCAGTGTAAAACTATTATCTGCAATGGATAGCAATGAAGGTATCTTTATCATCTGGTCTTCCACCACATAATCGGGTTTTGGCTGGGTATAAAATCGGATAACCGGATCACCGTGCAGCGTAATTTCTTCTGCATGCAGCCTGGCAAAAAAATCGTTTCCCCAAATACCCTGGAGATAACGAAAAGATTCTTCCATAATCTCCCCTATGGGGTGCCCATAATCTTTTTGTGATATGGCCTTGTAGAGTCCGTTAAGGTATGAGTTAAGATAGTTTACAATACCAAAATGCGAACTCGCTATAAAGCCTATGCTGCCGCGCTGGTTTGCCAGCATGTACTTTTCGGACAAGGTGGTTATTACCGTAAACCTGTTTTGATCGAATGTAAAAATATCACCCGCCAGGCATCCGTTTACAAAAAAGAAAGGATACTTTCCCTGGTTGTCGTAAATGGATGGGTCGTCAATATTGAACTCCAGTGTACTGGCTGAAGAATGCCCGAAATAATTAATGATGCTAATACCCTCCGCAAACAATTGCTTCAGCCCTTCGGAGGAAAGATCGCTTGTAACTGCAGATGACTTGGTAAAGCTTTTAACATTCCCGCCATACAAAGTATCTTCTATTGTGGTTTTGAGCTGATTCATATACCCTCCGATCTGGGCCGTTAGCGCTGCATCGCCCCCTCCAATGGCATGTACTACGTTTTTCATCCATGCACGGCCGGCAATGGTGTTCGGCGCATTAACAGCTACCGCTTCATATTCTTTTACTTTTGCAAGATAGGTCTCAATTTCAGCAGGTATAACTGCCGACAGCCGTCCAACGGGTATGCTCGAAATGGTTTCATTGCCTCTTGCCACCAGCAAATTATCAGAGGCAGGATGACCGAATGAAGGCACAAGATTTAACCGTTCCAGCAGCGGGTTGCTCTGGTTGGTTCTTGCATCTATATAATTCACTCCTTTACCAATAAGAAAAACAGCCACAGGCGCTGTTTGAAAATTTGCTTCCGCGTACTGTACAAAATTTTTAACGGCCCCGGGATGCCGCTTAATGCCAAAGGCAAACTGATCGGTGAGCTGATCCATATCGTATATTTTTGCCATATAGCTTCCGCCGGCAGTTGAACTGCGGTATTGTGCATATGCTTCAACCGGGTTACCATTGGCGCCGTTATATAACAGCTTATTACTAATGATAAGGTAATTGCCCTGAAGATCCGGCTGTCCGTAATCAATAAAATTACGGGGAGTTAATGCACTGATCAGCGTAATATTAGATGCCAGCGCATTCATTAAAACCAGCTTTCTTTTCTGTACCGAAGGTGGCAGGGCAAATTTAATAACCCCCGATTCGGCAATATCTCCGGTATATCTTTTATGATTGGAAAGATCATAGAGTATGGGAGCGGCGCTGCCCCTGTTAAAGTTGGTGATCCTCAGAAAGTTCCCGGCGCCCGTGGCCGGCAGCTCAAATATAAAATTAGTAGTGTTGCCAAAATTAAATTGCCGGGGATAAGTGATCTCATACCTCGATACCACCATCCTGTCATTGGGATTAGCGGAAGTATTGGTGATCCTTACAGCAGCAGTACCCGCACCGATTACACTCACCGGCAGCGTTACCTGCTGGCGCGTGTCATTAAAAACATTCATCACCACATCCACAAGCTGGGTGTTATTTACCTCAACCTTAATGTTGCGGTTATACAGCGCATTGCCCGATGCAGCAATATAAAAACTGCCGTCGGGACCTCCCGCATACGGAAACAAATTATTAATAACAGGCTCATTTAAAGGAGTGGCAGGACGAATATCACCGCTGGTATATCCTTCTCCCTTATCGTAAGCCGAAGAATATACATACTCTCCTACCAGCCCGGCATAACCCGGATTGATCCTGTTTTTAAAATACTTACCATAGGTATACATAAAATAGGATTCCGGGGGCAGTGTATTACCTGCTACATCATTAACTTCATTCACCAACCGCAGGTTACCGCCTAAAGGATTAACCGTTAAAAAAAAGGAAGCCGTATCTGTTTCAAGGCTCCATTTATCTGATAACTGATCATTGATGTTCCTGTATAATTTGGTATCGGGTTTGCCATCGTTCATTTCTCCCCAAAACTCCAGATACCCGGCCGCATCTAAAATGCCGGAAGACACGGAGGTATATAAGGGCACCTGTATGCCATTACGCCACAACTGGAAATATTCCGCGGGGGTATTGTCTAACCCGGCAGCCTGTAAAGTAGATTTCGAAATCCGGTGTAAGCCATCTTTTGCAACCGGGAATTTGTAATATGTTTTGCTGTAATCTATCCACTCATTGTTATACTGTGCCCTGGCCAAAAAGGAGCCTAACATGAATAGTATGAACAGTACCTGTTTCATCATACGCTATTTTGTTTTAACGCTTTTGGTCTTTTCCTTTTTCACTAAATCTAACCTTACAGAAAAGATATGCGTATATAAAGGGTTGGATTGATTGGCAAGGTTCGTAAAAGCATAATCTATAGCAATATGCTTTAGCTTAAAGCCGGCGCCCAGGCTTGGCTGGTATATCCATACTTTTTTCTGATTGAGGGTGTCGCCATCGGCCAGCGCCCGCTGAAAATTATAAATACCGCTTCTCACAAAAATCAGGTCTTTATACCCCAGCTCAATACCCAGCCTTGGGTCAATACTTACCGGGTCGGCACTGACAATTACATTTCGTTTACCGTCAAATGTGAGATCGGCATTGGCTTCGGCCAACAGGTTAAAATTTTTGCCTAATGCAAAATCATAGGCTGCACCCAGTACCAGGCGGGGAGCCGTTAATTCGGTTGATTTAACGGGTATTTCATTATCGGTGAGATAAAGCACTTCTTTTTCCTCTTCTGTGAAGCTAAAGCTCCAGGCATTAAAGGTTGTGGTAACATCCCTGGCGGCAATGCCCAGCTTCCAGCGTTTGGTTTGCATTTGCACACCGGCATCCAACCCAAAACCCCAGGCCTTTGCAAATGTTCCCACATTACGATGAATAACTTTGGCATTAACACCAAAGCTGAAGAGCTTGTTACCTGTTTGCTTTACACGCTGGGCGTAAGAAAAAAGAAAAGCATAATCGGCCGAAGAAAAGGAACGGATATTATTGTAGTTGATAGACCCGTCGGGCTCCACGAGGTATAAAGTATTGGGAATATCATCTACACCGAAACGCAGTAAGGATAACGCAATTGTCCTTTTTTTATCACTTAAGGGAATAGCTACACTACCGTAATCATATTTACCAATACCCGAAAAATATTCCGCATGCATAAAATTTACAACCGGGTTATCTTTTATGTGCACAAGGCCTGCGGGATTCCAGTATCCTGCATTACCATCTTTTACCGAAGCTACCTGGGCCCCGCCCATTCCAAGACCTCTTGCTCCGGCGCCTATATTTAAAAACTCATTGGAATATTTACGGAACTGGGCATACGTATGCATGCCACTACTTAACAGAACAATCAGAACTATTCTCAGAAGCACTTTTTTCATTCAACTTATTTACTGATAAGTAATTTCTTCTTCGTTTACCCGCGTTTTACAGCCGGTTGGCAATACAAATATACACAGGAACATTTGCAGAGATAGGCATTAAAATACAAGCTTTTATAACGGATTTGCACCCAAATTATTGCCTTTTGGAACGGACTTGATAAACTAACATTATTTTTGCCCAAAACAACTTGAAAATGACGCTTATAGCAGAACTGAAATGGCGGGGTATGCTGCAGGATATAATGCCCGGAACGGAAGATCAGCTAAATAAAGAAATGACTACAGCGTATATTGGCTTCGACCCTACGGCAGACAGCCTGCATATCGGGAGCCTGGTACCCATTTTATTGCTGGTACACCTGCAAAAAAAAGGTCATAAGCCAATTGCGCTTATCGGCGGCGCAACCGGCATGATCGGCGACCCCAGCGGCAAAAGCGAAGAACGGAACCTGCTGAGCGCCAAACAATTAAACGTTAATGTAGCAGGGATCAGGAAACAACTGGAAAAACACTTAGATTTCGATCCTGCCCTGCCGAACAGCGCAGCGTTGGTAAACAACTACGACTGGTTCAAAAATATCAGCTTTATTGAGTTCCTGCGGGATGCCGGAAAATATATTACGGTTAACTACATGATGGCCAAAGACAGCGTAAAAAAGCGCATTGAAGGCGATACCGGCATCAGCTATACTGAATTTGCCTACCAGCTTATGCAGGGATACGATTATTACTGGCTGTACACGAATAAAAACTGCAAACTTCAAATGGGTGGCAGCGATCAATGGGGTAATATTACTACCGGGTCGGAACTTATACGGCGTAAAGCAGGCGGCGAAGCCTTCGCGTTTACCTGCCCGCTTATTACCAAAGCGGATGGCGGCAAATTCGGTAAAACAGAAAAAGGAAATATATGGTTGAACGCAGAAAGAACTTCTCCTTACCAGTTCTACCAGTTCTGGCTTAATGCTTCAGACGAAGACGCTGAAAAATGGATTAAAATTTTCACCTTTTTATCTCAGGAGGAAATTAATACCCTTCTTGCACAACATCATCAAAACCCGGCCGAACGGCTTTTACAAAAAACGCTGGCAAAAGAGGTTACCATTTTTATTCATGGGGAAGAACAGTATAGCAGGGCCATTGAAACAACGGAGAAATTATTTGCACAGCAAAATGCATCTGCCACAGCACTAAGCGCCGAAGACCTTGAAAATATGGAAGGCGTTATCAAATTTGATTTCCCCAAACAAAAAATAAGCAGCGGTATTGATATTGTTTCCTTCCTGGCGGAAACGGGTAGTTTTTCAAGCAAAGGAGAGGCGCGAAAGATGATTCAAAATGGTGGTATAAGCATTAACCGTACTAAAATAGATAATATTGCAAAGGAGATTAATGCTACCGATCTTTTACACGATAAATACGTATTGATCCAAAAAGGCAGAAAAAATTATTACTTAGTTACAGCCCGTTAATTATCCCTGCATGAAATTTGGTTTACATGCTGTGAGTATTTACTTTTGCAGCCCTTAAACTTGTTTTAAGGAAGGATTGCCCGATAGTATAATGGTAGTACGACAGTTTTTGGTACTGTTTGTCTTGGTTCGAATCCAGGTCGGGCAACAAATTTAGATGAGCCGGTTTTTTGACCGGCTTTTTCTTTTTTCCCTTCTTTGCAGGATTTGTCAGGATTTTGAATCACCCGGGTTTGAAAAAAGACCGGCTAATTTGACTTTAAAAGAGAATATAATATCGTAAAAAGCCGCCGGTGTGATGTCCGGCAGCTTTTATATCATATTTTACCAATGAAATTTTTTATTTAGCGGTAAGGACAAAGGTATTGGCTATTACCTTTTCGTATCCGGTAATTACATCATCGTCATATACCGGTTCCGCAAAGATTTCCTGCACCTTTAGCCTGGTAGCGCTTAACTCCAGTATCTTGAAATAATGATCATTATATTCCTCATTTCCCTCAGGGAAAGGCACAACAGCATCCGGCTCTTCCGGATGCCACCTCCAGTTTACAGACTCAGCGTAATCGGGGTATTGTTGCACAAAGCTTCCCGCAGCCGAAATGATCATATAAAAGTCACCATTTATCCCGTTGTTCTCGTAAAAGGCAGCACCATCTTCTTCAGTAGTTAACTTCCAGCTGTTCAACAGTGCTTTCTTGTTTTCATCCACCTCTACATTTTTCCGCTTTGCTGCATTTACAGTCCTCGGAATATCATAATACGTGAACGAAAAACTTAAAGAATCACCAAATACCCTGATATCTGTCAGCGGTCCCAGTCCATCTATGTTAAAAGTGATGCTGTCGGAAACGGAGATGGTGTGAACAATAGCATAATGATAATTAAACGTTATGATGCATGTGCTATCGCCGAAAAACTCTGCAGATGTCACCGTACCTATATCCTGGTTTTTAAAAGAAGGAGATGATGGATTGGCCTTCTTCCCGGCAAAGGAAACATCAACATCCCATCTGCCCTGTACCATCTCAAACAACGTTGGCTCCGGCGGAGGAGGATTCGATGCAGGAGGAGGAGTGGATGATGGATTGTCATCCTTTTTACAGGAAAAAAATAAAACCAGAGATAAGCATGTAACCAGGTACAAAAGATTAGAACGGGTTCTCATTGAATCAGGGGTTTAGTTAAAATGAAGAATTTAAAATGAAAATTTCACTGCTGAAACGATTCTTTTCCTGAAGAATTGTAACACCGCTTTCTTTTTCGTTTATACTATACAGTGAGTTAGCATAAACATATAGCCGGCACTACTGGTAATTTTAAAATTGAGATTTACGGTTATACCTTAACGTAAGAAAATAGCAAGTTGCTTATCTTACACCCGGGATATTTACCCGCCCGCCTGTTAGTGCGGGGGTACTTTTAAATTAATAGTGATATGCGGGTAATAGGCCTATTTAGATACCTGGAACTTTCCCGATTCAATAATTTTTCCGTTTTTATTGCGCAACTGGAAAATATATACACCCCGTGTAAAATCGGAAAGATTTACCTGGTTGGTAAGCCTTATATTAGTAAGCTCAAAAACTTTTTTGCCCAGAAAGTTATATATCACCAGGTTATACCACCTGTTATAATCTTTCTGAAAATCGAAATTGATGATAGTAGTGGCGGGGTTGGGATAAAACTTTAATATCTTTACGGCAGGGTCTTTAGCTGTATAGAGATAGTTTTCCTGGCCTAAGCCCGAAAAATGCAACATCACTCCCATTAAAAATATCAGCGTAAAGGTCTTCACTCTATAAAATTAGGATTTTATCTGCAAAACATAACGCAAATTTTGCCTTTCAAAGTATAGGGGGGAAATTGAAAAATGGTAATTTGA
>CAYVEI010000076.1:12755-14628 GCA_964450515.1 uncultured Terrimonas sp.
ATCAGAACCGCGGACAGCGTAAAATATCTTTGGTGCTGCCATTGGTATTGAGAAAGCCGGTATAACTCAGTGAAATTTCAAATCCCCCTCTCCCCTGGCTTGATGTGCGGAGCTGCGATATATTCATATCATAGCTGAATGCTACTGAAAAAGGATGATAATCTAATTTCACCACAGGTATGATCGCGTCTTCCCATCTCAGGTAGCCGCCCAGGTGTACGATATAGTCCGGCGCCTCTTCATCCCCTATTTTCCGGGAATACATTGCTCCCCCGATCAGCTCCCTAAAAGGTCCCTGCACACTTATATCGGCATTAATGGTAATATAAGAAAGATCGCCCATTGTAGTTCTTAAGCCGCCCGAAGCTACCCACTTGGGCAAATGCTGCAGCTTTTGATAAAAAGAGTTGGCAGGCTTATTAAAATGATGATACGCCAGCGCCACAAAAAAATTATTCTCCTTCCTGTCGCCTAATGAGGAGTTGTAGCTCATACCCACACCAGCATCAAAATAAGAGTAGTTGGAAGCAAAGGTTTCCCCGTCGGGCAGGGAGCCATTATAGCCAAACCCGTCATACTGGTTGTTAGTGGTTACTTTTGAACGGTCTAAGCTTCGCGAAACCAATCCTCCTATAAAGCCAATGGAAACATACCTGTTTTTATCGGCGTTCATAGATTTATGATAATTCACCGCGGGCAGCAAATGCGTGGTATTAAGGGCCACTGACCCTGCTTTATCCCACAATACCTGCAACCCGGCAGTCATAAAATCATCTCCCCGGCCTATGGCAAACTTATACTCCCCGTTGAGCGAACCTGTTTGATAGGGTGTGGTTACACTCCCCCACTGGTTACGGTATACCAACTGCGCTCTTACATCGCCTTCAAACAGGCCGGCAAGCGCAGGGTTACGCAGCAGCGGCGCTTCATAAAACTGCGAGAAGTGAAGGTCCTGCGCTTTCGGCGCAACAGAAAGCAATATCAAAAACACCAGAAAGCACCACCTTACCGGCATGCTAAATAATGGGTAATATGTGCTTTTTTTATTGAGCATTCATTTATCGTATTAAGGTTACATTCCCCTTCATGGGCACAATTTGAGAATTTTCGCAAATAAATTCAACCATGTATACGTACACATCGGGAGGCAGTTCCTGACTTCCCATTTTTCCATTCCATCCTTTGGCGGGATCGTTCGCTGAAAAGTTTCTCCTGTCAAAAACCAACTGTCCCCAGCGATTGTATATTTTCATGGATTGTACACTTGCCAGTCCCCTGCCGCGGGGGTAAAACACATCATTCATGCCATCGCCATTGGGCGAAAAAGTATTGGGTACAAAATAATTTTCCGTTTTGCAAACTACTTCCACCGTTATATCCGCAGTATTGGAGCAGGTATTGCTATCCGTTACTTGTATATGATAAGTGGTAGTTAATTTGGGTTTGGCAAGAGGCGCCGGACAGTTGGTGCAGCTCAACCCATCGGGAGGCGTCCAGGTATAGTGGCTGATGCCGCTGCTGTAGCTCACCGGCATCACTATTTCGCCTCCCACCGGTATAACCGCGTTTTGCGTTGTAATAACAGGCAGCGGAGCTACCGTTAAAGCATGCGTTGCCATATCCTTACAACCAAAATTGTTGGCGGCGGTAAGGGTTACAGTATAGTTCCCGGGGTTATCATAACTGATGGTATTATTCCTTTCGGCAGATGTTTTTCCATCGCCAAAGCTCCAGTTCCATAGTATAGCCGTATCCGGCGGCTGGGCAAGTGAACCATTGAAAGCAATGGCCCGGCTTATACAGGTAACCGCATCCACCGCTATTACAGGATTGGGGGTACGGTACACCCTCACCGTGTCGGTATAGGTTCTTT